>CALWAM010000061.1 GCA_944373135.1 uncultured Bacilli bacterium
GTAGCCGCATCCGCCGTTTTTAACCTGACTGTTCCTACGAACGCAAACATCATATCCAAGGAATCTCGCGTATTCGGCACTATGGGTAATCAGCGTCTTTTCATCGCTCAACTCCAGTTTGAGCTTATCAGCAAGGAAAGCCTTAATCCGGGCTTTGATTTCCACACAATCTTCTTTGCTTCCGATTACAGCTATACCTAAATCTTTCATTCCCCATATAATGAATACAAGTGGTAGTACAATTTTAAAAACTAATAATACTTGACCAACTAATTTCCAAATATTAGCAGTACCAGCACAAAATCCTACATCCATTAATAACATTATTACATCTCCTTCTTTCAATAAATCACAATTTAATTTTATTAATAAATATAATAAAAGTCAAGTATTTTGTCAAATACTCGTCTAATTATTATTCTTTTACAATACCAAACAATTTCATATTAGATTTTGGTCTACCATCTTCTTGTCTTTCAAATCCTAACTTAAATAGTAATTCATCTAATGATGTATGATGATTAACTTTATCATCAAGAGGAGGTATGTTAAAAAATACTTTACATCTAGATTCAAATTCAAACTCTTTAATATCTTTTTCATTTAACAGACTTTGATTTAAAATTATTTTTTTATCTTGTACTCTTTCCAATATAGTTCTATCACTTCTAATCATTTTATTTAATTTAATTGTACTTGGTTCCATTAAATATAACATCTCAGCAATTGAATTTTCTTTTGGACTATCGTTTATATCTACTAATATTACATCATAATTACTATTAGGATTCTTAATTATAGCATCTAATTCAGCTGATGATACACTAAGTAGATCACTATCATTGAAATATATAAAATCATTTTTATCTACTTCTACTGCTAACACTTTATAATTTTCTTCTAATTGTCTTTTTAGCATATAAATTAACGTCGTTGCTCCAGCTCCATCAGTTAAATCCTTCACTCCAATAATCCTTGAACCAAATCCACTAGAAGCATTAGAATAATTAATATAATTATTAGTTACTCCTCCCTTATTATCATCAAACTCTTTACCATTTGTCAAAATACTACCTTGACCATTTAACATATGATATTGAGCGACATCTTTATAACTATTAGGATTATTTATTAAATATAATATTGCATCAATGTTTCTTGTAAAATTATAAATTCCCATTGATACTAATTGTGAAATATAATTAGGACTATTTACTATTTCACTATCATCTAATAATAAAATAACTTTATTCATATCTAAACCTAAAGAAAGTTTTTGAATATTAACAATATTTTGGTAATCTTTAATTGCTGTAATGTCTAAAATCATCTTATTAAAGAAAAAATTTTGAAAATTATCTATCAAATCCTCAACATCAAATTCCCCTTGTAAGCTTTTAATAACATCTATATTCAAATTTGATAGCATTTCTTTATATCTATTAGCTACAATTACATTCATTAAACCACATCCTATATATTAAATTTACTATCATCATAAGTATGTTCAATTTCTAACGTCTGACCACTTACTCTAAATGTAAATAAATTACCTAAAACTGGCAAATCAAAAGAAAAGAACATGTCTATATCATAATAAGCCCTATTAGGCTTTTTATCAAAATAACCTATTTGTTTTCTAACACAATAATAATACTTAGTATCACTCTTAGCAAGTTCAAAATCATCACTGCCATTACCATCTAAACTAATTGCGCCATAATACCCATCTTGACAATACCCCTTTACATTATAACCACTATATGTTAAGTAATTGGCAATTAATTGTATGCCACCATCACTTCTACCATCAGTACTAATTTGATCAGTAAGGCCTTCACTTCTTTCAATTATATCTACGACTTCATTTTGTAATCTAAATGTTTTAGAATAATTAAGAGATACAACTAAAAAAGAAACAAACAATAACATAAAAACAATAACTAGTTGAAAAATCCAAGCTCCTCCAATTGACGTTTTCATAAAACTTCCTCCTAACCAACAGGATAATACATCATTCTCGTATCTCCACCTATATCATAAGCAAAAACTTCCCTAAATACTGGTAAATCCAATTTAAAAAATACTCTAATACTATAATAAGAAATATCTGGTAATTGCAGACTTTGAATATTATCGCTATCAGCTACATGAACAGGAATTTCTTTAACACAAAACAAAGCATCTCTACTATAACTAGCAGTTCCATTGGCTCCATAACCAATTTCATCAGCATTACATTGACCAGTTGCTCGATATCCAACTGTTGTTAAATAACTTTGAATCTCTTCAACAGCATTATCATCTACACCATTATGCTTTTGTATTATATTAATTATCTGATCTTTTACTTTATAAGCTTTTGAACTATTTACAGATAAACATAAATAACCAGAAAATAACGCTAAAAAAACTATTACAATTTGAAATAAACCCAATCCCCCAATAGCTTCTTTCATAATATCACCTATTTATTTATATTTACCCTTTCCAAGCACACAAAATATCTACTGTATTACCCTTATCATCTTCATAATGACAATCTACAGAACCATCAGCATTTTTAGTATTTTCGCATATTGCTTTTGAACAAGCAGTATTTTGATAAACATTATTTCTAATAACCGGCCATAGAGTTAAATAGAAAAAAGCTACTAGCCCCCCAACAGCAATAACCACCATTAATGTCATATTAAGTTCACTAGTAGCTTCTTTCATAAATACCTCCTAAAACATTTTAATTTAAACTTATGGATTTGTAGTAGTACCACCACTATTAGTAGCAGAACTATCTGGACACAATAAACCTGTTTGTAAATTGTTATCAGCATCATAATAAGAACATTCACAAGTATCGCCATTACAATTAGTACAACTTACAACATTTGCACAATAAGTACTCCTTGTAATATTATTTTTAACCATTGGCCATACAAATACGGTAAATAAAGTTCCTATTGCTGCTATAGCAACAACAGTAATTACTGTCATATTTAATTCTCCTGTTGCCTCTTTCATTAACCAATCTCCTCTCTACTATAATTATTATAAAAAAATTTTTTAAAATTATCAACTATATTATAAATTCATCATCATTAATACAGAAATAATCAATAATACCATAACCCCTACACCAGTCGTTACTAACATACTCATCGTTTTACTTTCCATCTTCTCTAATCTTTCCTTATACCTAGTTTCTCTGGCTTTTTGTTGCAAAGATGATATCGTTCTTGAAAAAGTTATTAATTGTTCTTGCTTACGCTCTTGTCTACCTAAACTCAAACGATATAAAAGTCTCATCATTCTCATACTATCCCTAACTGGATAAGTTTTAGCAAAATCCATATATGGATTAATTGTCGAATTACCGGCATTTATTTCATTAATCAACGTATGTAACCCTTCTTTAAATATTTCTGGAGCATCATCAATTGATTTTCCAATTGCTACTGGTACCGTATAATGTTGGATTAAAATTTCTAAACCCTTTAAATAATGAGGTAACATTGAATCTATAGTATGTAAATGCTTTTTATAATAATTTTTTAAATTTAAATAATCTAATTTAAAAATACCAAATCCTGCTAATAAAGCAAATAATACATTAACATAAGATAAATTAGTTATAAATAAAAATAATAATAATATAATAACAATAAACATATTTCTGATTCTTTTACCAAAAACATAATCAGGATCAACTCCATCACCATATTTGGCTTTTACCAAAAAATCAAAATCACTTTCTTTTAATTTAATAAAATATTGTTTATTATCATCAACCATTTTATTAATATCTATAATTTTAGAATAATTCAAAGCAAATATTATAAGAGCACCTAAAACTAAGATTTCAAAATACATAATTACTCAACTCCAGTCTGTTCATTGTAATATCTTTCCCCTGATAGTAAAAAGTAACTATTTATAATAATAATAGCATGTAATAAAAGTTGAACATACCACATATCTAATAACTTTAAATAACTATCACGTCCTAACAAAAATTGCATTACCATTACCAATAAATATAAGGCTAAACCGAAAGTTAAAAATCTTTTATGAAAGTTTTGTCTATCCATTCTATCACGATAAACACCTTCGACTAACGCATCAATATCCATCGACATATTTTCAAGAGCTTCACCAGAATCTCTAGCACCTTCCTTAGTAATTTGTAAAAATAATTGATGCATATTTTTTACCATATAATATGGATATTTATTATTAAAATATATAATAGATTGATCGATAGTACCATTAGTATATGACATATCAATCATAACCTTTACATCAGAGAGAACAGGATCCTCTAAAATTCCCGAATCCCTAACTCCTTCTAACGATTTAACAAAGCTTTGAGTTGTATTAAATTCCATTATTACATTAGTTGTATATACTTGAATTTGTTCAAAAACATACTCACTATAAATTCTTTGACATCTTAAATAAGCTAAGTAAGGAATAAACAAAACCGCAATTATTGCATATAAAATAGCCATTAACAAACTAAAAAAATATAAATAAGCAATACCTCCAGCTACAACTGCAAACACTATAACTTGTACCACATATTGCTTTGTAGTATATTCTTGTCCTAATTCTTTAGTTTTTTCTCTTACTGTTTTAAAACTATAAGGTGCATATTTTTCATATAAATCACCTATAGTTGATGTAACATACTTATATGTTTGACCAGTAGCATTCTTTCCATCTGTAACACGATAAAAGTATGCAAATAAAGCTAAACCACATAATATAATTAATTCCACATAATCACCTCTAATTAAAGAACATCAATTGCGCTAGAATTATTATTTACTTGTTCATTATCATTAGACATATCCCCGTCTTTTTCATTAGCTTCACCTAATCTAAATACATCATCAGGCATTGCAATACCTTGTATACTAAGGTAATCTAGTAAATGCTTAGTCGGATTTTTTAATGTATACTTACCATCCAATGACTTTTTGTAAATAATATTAGATTTTGGTTCATTAGTTTCATCATCAACATAAAATTCACAAACTTCAATAATTTCTCTTTGAAATCTTCCTAAAGCTTTACTCATATA
>CALWAM010000062.1 GCA_944373135.1 uncultured Bacilli bacterium
TCATTTTACTATATTTTACCACTTGACCAATAGAAGTCAATGACTAAGCGATGCAAAAAAATGCTTTTTTGTGCCAATATATAATTATTTTAATTTTGATATATTATATTACTAACAGTTTTTGAGTCAAAAATTTTATTTTATAATATTCTTTTATTTCATTTATTAAATACTATTAATTTCTATTTAGAAAATATAGTTACTCTTTTTCAATAATATTTTCTATTTCTTTTCCTATACGTTCAATAACGCCGACAACTAATGCATTCCCCATCATAAAATATCTTTTTTTATCAGACATACCTGTATTAGTCCAATCATCTGGAAATCCATTTATTCTTTCACATTCTTTTGGAGTTAATAATCTTAATTTCTTTGTTTTAAAGTCTTCTATAACATGAGTAGTTCTACTAACACCACTTTCGCTAGTTAACATTGTTCTAGCTGGAGCATCAAGATTATCTGGAAAAGGCATTGCTCCTTCACTATATGTATAAGGGTCACCATTTGGTTTTACTCTTGGTATTCTTTTAGCACCTTTTAAATAAGCAAATTTTTCTACTTGTGTGTCTGTTAAAAAGTATTTATCATCTACTTTTACTTCTTCCCTAATATTCCTTAAAGGATAAACTAAATTATAGTCAGGTTTTGTTTTTACAGAATAAATACCACCATTAATCATTACACCAGTATTATAAAATTCAGATTTAAACTTATCACTAACTTCCAATAAATCTTTATATTCAGAGATATCATTTTTTACTATTTTTTCATAACCATCTTTAATTGGAAATTGTTTGGCAAATATACCTTTTTCAAAACATATATCTCTTTCGCTAATCTTTTGCATTTTTTTATAATAATTTGTTGATTTATGATAAGCAAATATATAAATTCTTCTTCTTTTTTGAGGTAATCCATATTCACCAGCATTAATTACCCTCCATTGAACATCATAACCATTTTCATAGAAACTTCTTAAAATCATACCAAAGTCTCTTCCTCTTTGTTTTGCTGGGGATAATAATAATCTATCAACGTTTTCTAATAAAACAAATGGAGGTTGTTTGATTGCTAAAGTCTGTTCAATAGCCCACCATAGAACACCTTTTTTTCCTTCAATACCTTTACTATTTGATAATGTTTGTGCTACAGAGTAATCTTGACAAGGAAATCCCCCTACTAATAATGTGTGATCTGGAATTTCATGTTTATCTACTTCAAAAATATCCACGTTACTTACATTATCAGAGCCAAATCTTTTAACATAACAATCATAAGCTTCTTGAGATTTAGTAGCAGGTTCCCATTGATTAGCCCATAAACATTTCCAATTTCCTTTTTCGACTACTTTATCATTTTTAAGTTCAACGTGATTTAATCCACATCTAAATCCACCAACTCCAGCAAATAATTCAACTAATGTTTTTTCCATGAATCATAACCTCCTATGTTGTTAAAAATACCTACTTATATTATAATAAAAGCAAGTGAAAAGATCAACCCTTCCTAGATAATATTATAAAATAATTATTAGGAAAGATCAACCTTTTATATAATAATATTTTAAACTAAATCTTAATTAAAAACAAGATCGAAAGGAGAGTTTTTTATGAAAAAAGGAAGATTATATACCCGAGAAGAAATTGAAGTAATATCAAAATCAGCTATTGGTAAATCATTAAATGATTTGATTAAAGCTGAAGTAATTACTATTGAAGATAAAGAAGCAAATAAAGGTGGATTAGGACAATTAATTGAAAAGTATTTATTTGGAATGGAAAACAATAGTGATTCTGAGCCAGATTTTATGCCAGCAGGTATTGAATTAAAAGTTACACCATATAGAAAACTAAAAAATGGAAAATTATCCGCAAAAGAAAGACTTGTTCTTAATATTATAGATTTTGAAAATGAATATAAAAATGAATTTAAAAGTAGCCACTTTTGGTTTAAAAATAATAAAATACAACTTCTTTGGTATTTATGGGAACCAGGAAAAGATAAAAAAGACTATAAAATAACTCATGAAAAATTATTAGAATTAGCATTAAATGAAGACTTAAATCAGATTGAGAAAGATTGGAATACAATAATTAATAAAATAAAAGAAGGTAAAGCACATGAAATTTCAGAAGCTGATACGATGTATTTAGGTGCTTGTACAAAAGGAGCTAATTCTTTATCAGTAAGGAAACAACCATTTAATGATATTCCTGCTATGCAAAGAGCTTTTTGTTTTAAAGTTTCTTATATGACTCAATTGGTTAGAAAATTTATAGGGAATTATTCTGATGTTGAAAAAGTATTAAAAGATACACAATTTTCGTTTGAAGAATATGTTAATAATATTATTAACAAATACAAAGGAAAATCACAAAAAGAATTAATGAAAGAATTAAATATAGATACAAATGCTAAAAATATAAATAGTTTATTAATTAATAAGATGTTCAATGTAAGAAGTAATTTAGCAGAAACTGAAGAATTCCAAAAAGCCAACATTATTCCTAAAACAATTAGAATTGAAGAAAATGGAAGAATAAAAGAATCAATTTCTTTTCCAGCATTTAAATACACAGATATAATTAATCAAAGTTGGGAAACATGTGATTTAAGAGAAGAATTAGAAACAACAAAATATATGTTTTTTGTATTTAAAAAAGTTAATGATGAATATATTTTTAAGGGAATAAAACTTTGGAATATGCCAGAACTTGATATAGAGACAAGTGTTATGGAAATGTGGAAATCAACTTATAATACCATTAAAAGTGGTAATATAGTCAAATCAATAACTAACGGAAAAAGAAAAACAAACTTTGTTGGACTTAGCGACAATGAAGTATGCCATGTAAGACCTCATGGTAGAGATGCAAAAGATGTTTATCCATTGCCAGTAAAAGACAAATTAACTGGTGCTGATAATTATACAAAACATTGCTTTTGGATAAATAATACTTACATAAGGAAAGTATTAGAAGAATTTAATAATTAGTTTTTAAGTCGATACAATATGTATCGGCTTTTTTTAGATGGTGAGATTTTCCTATATATTTAATTAACTAACATTAACACAATTTAGTCTAATCTACCGCAAACGGTATAATAAAATTATATGTAAAATTTTTAAATTTAATTTTTCTTGGAGTTATAATCTTGACAATCCAATTTAAACCTGGTATCCTGGAAACTGATAAGGTGATAATATGAATAATAAAATAATAGATTTATTTGCCGGTGCCGGTGGATTATCAGAAGGATTTAGAAGAAATAATTTTGATATTATTGCTCATGTTGAAATGGATAAAGATGCTGCAAATACTTTAAAAACAAGAGAAGCTTTTTATTACTGTAAAAACAATAACATGATGAATATATATATTGATTATATAAATCACAAAATTTCTAGAGAACAATTCTATAGTTATATTCCAGAACAAATCTTAAATAAAGTAATAAATAAGGAAATATCAAAAACAACTTTAGCAACCATATTTAATAATATTGATGATATTTTAGGTGATAATGAAATATTAGGAATTATTGGTGGACCGCCATGTCAGGCATACTCAATAGCTGGTCGCTCAAGAATGAAGGATAAAATTGCAAATGATCCACGAAATTTTTTATATTTATACTATTTAGAGTTTATAAAAAAATACAATCCTAAATTCTTTGTATTTGAAAATGTTCAAGGTATTTTATCTGCAAAACAAGGTACAATTTTTGAGGATATAAAAAAAAGAATGAAGAAGTTAAAATATAATATAGGGTATAAATTGTTAGATTCAAATGACTTTGGCGTAGTACAACACAGAAAAAGGATTATTATTATAGGTTATAAAGAAGATTTAAATATTAACTATCCCGAGTTTGATAAATTTGATAAGTCATATAATATCAAAGATTTATTCTATGACTTACCTAGCTTAAAAAATGGTGAAACAAATAATAAATATAAATTACCATCAAATAAGTGTTTACAAGATTTAAAAATAAGAGATGATAATTGGAATGTTCTCACTTATAATCAAAGTAGGCCATTAAATAATAATGACAAAGAAATTTACAAAATATGTATTAAAAATAAAAATATAAAGTATGACAAATTACCTAAAAATTTAATCAAACATAATAATAAACAGTCTTTTTTAGATAGATTTAAAGTTGTTGACTATGATAAACCATCACATACTATGGTTGCTCATATATCAAAAGATGGTCACCATTATATTCATCCAGATATCAAGCAATGTAGATCTTTAACTGTTAGAGAAGCCGCTAGAATTCAAAGTTTTCCGGATGACTATTATTTTGAATCATCTAGAACTAGTGCATATAAACAAATTGGAAATGCAGTTCCAGTATTTATGGCTGAGCAAATCGCGAAAAAAATAGAAGAATCATTAATTTAATTCTTCTTTTTTGTTTAAAATATTATATTTTTCAATTATTTCCTTATGATAGCTTCTAGCTGCTGATAACAATTCTGTATAAGTTTTTATTTCAAATTTATTTGTCTTAACCGCAGAATCTATCATTGACTGTGCTGTTCTTTCAATTTCACAATTATTAGTTACTAAAAATGTTTTAACGTTAATATTTGGATTAACTTTGTGGATAAATGATTCATAGTCATAAACTTGTGTAACATAATCAGTTTTAACTTTTATATTTGGTCTCTTTAATTCAAATATATATAATGTATTATCAGACATAGATGTTAAAAAGTCTATTCTTCTATTACTTTCATCTCCTAAATTTGAATCATCACAATTATTTTTCAATAATTTTAAATAAGTTACTTCTCTTTCAAAACTAATTAATTTAGGATCTAATAACCACGGAAACTCTTCTATAAATGGTTGAATAACACCCCTCTCCGACTTAT
>CALWAM010000063.1 GCA_944373135.1 uncultured Bacilli bacterium
CATCATTATTAAAAGCATCTTTATGATTTTCCATTATTTCATAATTAACATTTTCAATCGAAATCATTTTAACACCTCAACAGCATTTTATCATAAATAGTTATATGACTCAATTATTGTTCTATAATTGGACTATTACTTTCAATCATGCCTAAATAATTTGGGACTTCACCATTTACTATCATACTACCAATTAATATATTGTAATTATTATTTAAAGATTCTCGACCAACAGGAGTTATTAAAGTTGTCTTCATATTGAATTGCATATATATTTCAACTAATACATTATTAATTCCATAATTACTAACTTTTGTATAAATCCCATTAGCCAAATCGTCTATCATTCTTAATTTTATTGGAATATTAGGTCCTAAATTTGTAAATAAAATTCTATCACTTATAACACCTAAAGGAAAGGCAATAACTATTCCATCATTCACAACAAAGCCACTATTAAACATTGCATCCATATTGGCTAAATTTTCTGTATTTAGGCTTTCTATACCTTCTTTAATACTTTTAGTAGTTATTGACAATAAAGCATAAGCATTTTCTAAATTATAATCGACTGCTATAATCTCATTATCATTATTTTTAACAAGATCAATAATATTATTTAAATTTATTCCACTTAAAATTTCCTTGTTTACATATTCAACTAATACATAATTATTAAGTTTATTAACATTTGCATCAAATATTTTCGCTAAATTATTAGTAAGTTTACTATTAATATAATTTAAGCAACTAAAAAAAGTAGCTATAACTAATAAAGTAATAACTACAAAATTGCCATAAATATTATATTTTTTTTTACTTTTAAATATCATTTTCATCTTATTAAAATATATGAACGACAATTAAAAGTTAAAACAATCCCCAATCTAAAACTCTATTAAGAATAAAAAAGGTTCCTAAAATGAGTGCAATTATAATCAATACAATTAATATTTTTATAATTAGTTTTGTCGATTCAACGTCTTCTTTTAAATCGTTAAAATCATCAAAATCACTTTGAGTAAAAACATTACTAGTAGTATAAAAGGATTTATCAATTTCATTATTATCTTGACTATTTACATTTTCTTGTTGACTTAAATTATTAGAATCATTCTTAATGGGAGGTACTACTACAGTATTTTCACCACCTCTTAAATCAGTAAGAATATCAAGTGGATCAAGCTCACCACCCCTTTTATTAATTTCTTCTTTCAAAGTTATGGTATTAATCAATTCTGTTAACTTATCTTCTTTATCAGAATCATTATTATTAGTATCTAACTCTATATTATTTAAAATATCAATTTGTGTATTTCTTAAATTCTTTAATCTATCAGTTTCATAATCTTCAACTTTTTTTTCTCTTGCTTTTTGTAACAAAGCATTTACATCATATTCGCGTGTTTCATCAAGATTAATTTCACGTATTTTATCTAAATCACTATTTGCTAATTGGCGATGTTGATTGGGTTCGCGATATTTACGGTCTAACATTTCTCTTATTTTATCAACATCGATATTATAGGCGTTTTGTTCCAAAACTTTGACATTGGAATTTACATCAAAATTTTCAATTTCTTGATAACTCATTTCTCTATATAAAGATTCATTTTTTTTGATTCTACTCATAGGTTTTTCGTATTCTTCACTATATTTATCTTCTCTAGTTTGCACACTACCACTCCTATCATCATTATCATATCATATCTTTTTTACTTTGGGAAATTTTTTATTGCATATTTTTACAAATTAGTTATAATCATATTGATAGGAGTGAATATTTTATGAAAAGATTAGAAATTGATGATAGTAAATGCATCGGCTGTGGTTCATGTGTATATAAAGATAATGAACATTTTGACTTTAATGATTCTCAAACAGCATCCGTTATTAGTAATGCCAATTTAGATGCTCCAGAATTGCAAGAGGCAATTGATTATTGTCCAACTGGAGCAATTAGTATCAAGGATGAATCAAATAACAACGCTAGTCAAAACTGCCAATGCGAAAACTGTGATTGTGAAAATTGTGATTGTGAAAAATAATACCAAAAGGTATTATTTTTTATATGCATACAACTTTTTTACTTCTTTTTTATTTAATAGTCGGTATTCACCTGATTGTAAATTACCTAAATTTAAGAAGCCAAAGCTCTCCCTTTTTAATTTAATAACTTCATGATTAACCGCTTTTAGTAATTTTTTTACAATATGATTTCTACCTTCAACAATGGCTATATAAACTAGTGAAGTATTTTTTTCTTTATCATATTTTTTTATTTTTACTTTAGTGGGACGACAAATTATTCCATCAATTTTAATCCCCTTTTTTAACCTATATAACTCATCCATATTTAATATACCCTTAATTTTGGCTATGTAAGTTTTTTCAACATTATTCTTAGGATGCATTAAAATATTAGCAAGCTCTCCATCATTAGTTAAAATGAGCAATCCAGTCGTATCATAATCAAGCCTTCCTACTGGATATATTCTTTTATCGGTTTCAATTAATTCAGTAACGACTTTTCGCTTTTTGTCATCCTTAACTGCACTAATGTAACCTCTAGGCTTGTTTAATAAATAATATTCATAATTCTCATCACTTAATTCATGACCATCAACAAAAATTATAGCATTTTTATCGGTTTTAAAACCTAAAGTGTTAACAACTTGGCCATTAACAGTTACTTTGCCATCTAAAATTAATTCTTCAGCTTTTCTTCGTGAACAATATCCTTTATTAGCGATTATTTTTTGTAAACGTTCCATAAAATGCCTCCTAAAGCCAATTATAGCATATATTTATAAAAATAAAAATCTTACAATTAAAATGCTGGCAATTATCCCCGCTAAATCAGCGCATAATCCAACTCCAAGTGCATATCTGGTCTTAGTAATGTTTATGCTCCCAAAATATAAAGCTAGAACATATATAGTAGTATCTGTACAGCCTTGCATAGTACTAGCAAGTAACCCAGTATATGAATCCGGTCCATAAACAGTTAGTATTTCATTTAATATTGCCAAAGCAGCTGTCCCCGAAATAGGTCTTACTAAAGCCATAGGAACAACCTCTAAAGGAACTGACAAAATATTTAAAAAATCCTTTAAAAATCCTAAAATAAAATATATAAATTCACTTCTAATAAAAATATTTATAGCAAAAACCATTGCTACTACAGCTGGAGCCAATTTAAATGTCATAACAATACCATCTTTAGCCCCATCTAAAAATACATCATAAATATTAATTTTTTTCTTTAATCCATAGCTTAAAATAATTAAAACAATCAAAGGAATTAACAAAGTAGAAATCAAGTTCATCTTTTACTCCTCCTAATAATATAATCAATCAATAATCCCACAAAACTAGAAATAAATGTTGCTATCAAAGAAGACAAAATAATAGAAGATGGATTAACACTCCCTTTAGCCAATCTAAGAGCAATTACCGTCGTAGGTATTAAAGTTACTCCACTTGTATTAAGGACTAGAAAAGTAATCATTGCCTCACTTGCTTTAGTTTTGTCAGAATTTTCTTTTTGCATTTCTTCCATAGCTTTTAACCCAAAAGGTGTAGCCGCACTTCCCAGACCAATCATATTAGCTGCCACATTACTAGCAATATACCCAATCGCCTTTTTGCTTTTAAGACTAGGAAATAATTTACTCAATATAGGGTAAATCAAAGAACTAAACTTTTCTAATAGTCTGCTTTTTTCAGCAATTTTCATTAAGCCCATCCATAAAACTAGCATAGGCAATAACTCTAACACTAAATTAATTCCACTTTTTGCACTTATTACTATTTCATTATTTATTGTATCTACTCTACCAGTACAAACTGAGTATATTATTCCAATACTAACTAATAAAAACCAAATAACATTAATCATTTCCAAAATATTAAAAAGTCCCAAAGCTTTTTAAAAAAGCTTACTTTTTTCTCCTTTTGTTGCTCATTAATTGCTATTTTAATATCAACACTACTAACTAACTTACCATTAACTAAAACTTTAGCTTTACCAACAACATCACCATCCAAAACTTTATCTAATTTATTGATGTCATATTCAATTTTAACTTCTTCACTATTTTTTTTTAAAATATATACATCATTACTTATATATAAACTATGTTTATAGTAATTGTCGTTTTCTACCAGTTCATTTTTTTCTAATATTAATTCTTTATCATATTTTTTAAAATTTTCTTCATATAAGTTTTTATGATCTACAAAATCATTACCATCATTTAACGTAACAACAACTAAATTCTTACCATCCTTAGATGCACTAGTTACTAAAGTTCTCCGAGCTTTTTCAGTAAATCCCGTTTTACCACCTGTTGTATATTTATACATATCTAATAATTTATTTTTATTATGCCACACATATGTTTTATAATTTGTTTTAACTGTAATATTTTCTATACTAACAATTTCTCTAAATAATTCATTATCCATTGCATAACACATCAATAAATCCATATCATATGATGTTGACATATTGCCTTCATCCCCATCTTCTAAACCACTACTATTTATAAAATGAGTATTATTCATTCCCAAACTTTTAGCTTTATCATTCATTAAATCTGCAAAATTTTCCATATCACCAGCGACAAATGTTGCAATCATCATCGCTGCATCATTACCGCTTCTTAGCATAAGTCCATATAATAAATTTTTTAAACTTATTTTTTCCCCAATTTCTATATATATACCACTACCATAACTTTTTAATACTGTTTCATCAACAGTCACTTCTTTATTAACATCGGCATATTCCATAGCAATAATCGCCGTCATTATTTTCATTATGACTACATAACTGCTTATTATAGGTAAAATTATTGTAGTCCCATATATACTTAATATTTA
>CALWAM010000064.1 GCA_944373135.1 uncultured Bacilli bacterium
GTATAAGCATTGTCACTTACTTTAACTTTAACAAATATTATACCTTTTTTTATACCATTTATTGTGACTTTTAATTCTTGATTATCTTTTATGTTATAATTTTTAGCTTCAGATTTGCTAATATGTAAATGGCGATCGGCAATAATAACACTATTTGGTAACTCTATACTATTTTTGGCGGTTTCTATTGTAATTGTTTCAGCATCTAATAAATTTCCGCTTTTTCTTACTGGAGGATTTAATCCCAAAAAATATGCGTCTGTTTTAGAAATTTCTATTTGATTATATTTTCTCAAAGGTCCAATAATTCGAACATTTCTAATTTCATTTTTGGGGGTTTTAATTGTTACAGTCTCATTAGCGGCAAATTGTCCAGGTTGATTAAGTTTTCTTTTTGGAGTTAAAGGAAAATCAAATAGTAAATCATATATCTCTTGTGTTAAATGTATATGCCTATTACTTATTCCTATTGGGATATTTTTTTTCATAATTTAATAGACTACCTCTCTTTTTATTAACATAAATTCCATCAAATTATATCACAAAAAAAAGAAACTGCCTAGTGCAGTTTCAATTTGTTAAGGTCCGGTTGGACCAGTTTCACCAGTTGGACCTGTTGGGCCTGTTGGCCCTGTTGGGCCTGTTGGGCCTTCTGCTCCAGTGTCACCAGTTGGGCCAGTTGGGCCGGTTGCTCCAGTATCTCCAGTTGGGCCGGTTGGGCCAGCTACTCCGGCTGCTCCAGTATCTCCAGTTGGACCAGTTGGACCGGTTGCGCCAGTATCTCCAGTTGGACCTGTTGGGCCAATTGCTCCAGCTACTCCACTAGCTCCAGTTGGTCCGGTTGGGCCAATTGCTCCGGCTGCTCCAGTATCTCCGGTTGGGCCGGTCACTCCAGTGCTACCTGTTGGGCCTGTTGGGCCGGTTGCACCGGTTGGACCTTGAGGAATAGTTAAATCTAATGTATATACGCCATTAGATCCAGTTATGCTAGCTGATGCTTGACTACCAGGGGCACCAGTAGTAACTACTCCAAGATTTAATATTGGAGCTACTCCAGTTGCACCGGTTGCGCCGGTTGCTCCAGTTGGTCCGGTTGGACCAGTTAATCCTGTTGCTCCGGTTGGACCAGTCGGTCCAGTTGCACCAGTTGCGCCAGTGGCTCCGGTAGCTCCAGTTGCACCAGATAAACCTGCTGGACCAGTTGGGCCTATTGGGCCTTGTATTCCTTGAATACCTTGAACACCTTGAGAGCCTGTTGCACCAGTGGCGCCAGTGGCTCCGGTTGGACCTGTTGGGCCTTTTGTAGCTTCTGATGCTACTATATCTATTAAACGATCAATATCTAAGCAGCATCCACTGTTTAAAGGTTTAGTCATGACACATACTCCTTTCTATATTATTCTATGTTTAACTGTCGATTTTTTGTCATATCCATAATAATTATATTTTTTTTAACTAGAATAAAAGAATATATGGTATAATTGTAATGATTTAAAGAATGGTGGTGATAAGATGAAAAAGATAGTTTTAATTTTATGCTTATTAAGTAGTATACTACTATTAGGTGGATGTGGAGAAAAGAAAAAGGTTGAAGAAAACGTTGAAGGAAAGCTATCCGACTTAATATTAAAAGTTTATGACGGAATTGAGGAATTGCCTAAACTAGGGCAAGGAGAGGTAACTGAAGACAAAATGGAATATATGCTTGGATCTAGTGATTTAGATATTAAAGAAGCTTACTATTCCGAACCTGTTATGACATCTATAGCGCACTCTGTTGTTTTAGCAAGAGCTAATGAAAGAGCCGATATTGATGAGATAAAAAATAAAATTAAAGAAAATATAAATCCAAGAAAATGGGTTTGTGTCGAAGTTGATCCGCAAAATGTTATTGTAGATAGTAAGGGAGATTTAATTATCTTAATTATGGATAATGAAAATGCTCAAGCAATCCATGAAAATTTTAAAAATTTATAATTAAGAATCTTCATGAGTGAAGATTCTTTTTTTTAGGAGGTATTATGGTTTTTTCAAGTATAAGTTTTTTATTTTATTTTTTACCTATTACATTATTAATTTATAACATTGTTCCTAAAAAATTAAGAAATACTATTTTATTAATAGCCAGTTTATTTTTTTATTTTTACGGAGAACCTAAATATATAATCGTTTTATTGTTTTCAATAATTTTTAATTATTATAGTGCTAAAATAATTGTTAATATAAGTAACAAAATAACAAAAAAATTATTGTTGATAAGTAATTTAGTAATTAACTTTGGTATTTTAATTTATTTTAAATATTTTAATTTTATTATTGACAATTTAAATATGATATTTAATTTAGATATTAATTTGTATAAAATAGTGTTACCAATTGGTATTAGCTTTTTTACTTTTCAAGCAACAAGTTATGTTATTGATATATACAATAATAAAGTAAAATGTGCTAATTCTTTAAAAGATTTTGCCACATATTTATCCTTATTTCCGCAATTAATTGCTGGACCAATAGTTCGTTATGAAACAGTAAGTGAAGAACTAATAAATAGAAAAAATAATCTAGAGTTATTTTCTCTCGGAACTAAAAGATTTATAATTGGATTAAGTAAAAAAGTTTTAATAGCTAATGTTTTAGGCGAGCTTGTTAATGTATTAGGTGGTATTAATGAACAATCATTAATAAGTTTTTGGATTATAGCTGTTAGTGCAACACTACAACTATATTTTGATTTTTCGGGATATTCCGATATGGCTATAGGATTAGGAAAAATGTTTGGATTTAACTTTTTAGAGAATTTCAACTATCCTCTTAGTGCAACTAATATAACTGATTTTTGGCGCAGATGGCATATCTCGTTATCAAGTTGGTTTAAAGATTATATTTATATACCACTAGGCGGTAGCAGATGTAAAAAAATTATTAATTATAGAAATATCTTAATAGTCTGGATTACAACAGGACTTTGGCATGGAGCTAGTTGGAATTTTGTTATATGGGGATTTTATTATGGAATATTGTTAATTATTGAAAAACGTTTTTTACTTAATTTTATGAAAAAGCATAAAATTATAGGGCACTTATATACTTTTATTTTAGTTACAATTAGTTTTGTAATATTTAATAATGATAATCTCTTTAATGGATTAAATTTTATTCAAAATATGTTTAATATTAATAATAAAATAATTAATTCTGAAACATGGTATTATTTAAAAAGTTATGGAGTTCTATTAATAATTGCATTAGTCTTATCATTTCCAAATTATAAGTTATTATTTAAAAAGATTCATTATAAAATATTGGATATATTAGAAATTATAATATATTTAATATTGTTTGTATTGTGTATAGCATTTATAGTTGATGAATCTTTTAATCCCTTTTTATATTTTAGATTCTAGGAGATTTTTATGAAAAATAAAATTATTGGTATTATATTTTTAATTATTATTTTTGGGTTTATGCTTGCCAGTATTATTATAAAAGATGAAAAATATTCTTTTTATGAAAGAAGATTATTAAGCACTAAACCCAACTTATTAATAAATAAAGAAATAAATAAAGACTATTTTAAAGATTTTGATTCTTATGTTATAGATCAATTTCCACTACGGGATAGTTTAAGAACTATAAAAAGTTATTTTCTTTTTGATGTCCTATTAAGAAAAGATTATAATGATGTATTTTATAAAGATGGTTATATTTTTAAAATGCAAGATACTAATATGAAAAGTATAAATTATTTTATTAATAAAATGAACGAATTATATAATGTTTATTTACAGAATTCTAATGTATACTATAGTATTATACCCGATAAGATGTATTATTTAGACGATACAAGTTATTTAAAATTAGATTACGATTATATATTTAATAATATAATCAATAAACTTAATAAAAACATGAAGTATATTGATATTACTAAGGATTTACAATTGAATAGTTATTATTCTACAGATATTCATATTAAACAAGATAAATTATTACCAGTAGTTAAAACATTAAGTAATTTTTTAAATATTAAAACTGATACAAGTTATGAGATAAAGAAATTCAATAATTTTTATGGAGCTTTATATGGTAATATTGCACTTAATTTAAAAACTGATGTTATTAATTATTTAACGAATAACATTATAGAAGCGGCAACAGTTTATAATGTAGAAAAAGATATTATTGATGTAGTTTATAATGAAGAATATTTAAAACATTTAGATAGTTATGATATATTCTTAGGAGGTGCTACTCCCCTACTTTATATTGAAAATAATAAATGTAATAATAATCAAGAATTAATTATAATTAGAGATTCTTTTGGAAGTAGTTTAGCACCTTTATTAATTGAGAGTTATAAAAAAATAACATTAATCGATATTAGATATATTAATAGTAAATTATTAAAAGATTATGTTGACTTTAAGGGAAAAGATGTTTTAATAATGTATGGCATGGAAGTTATAAATAATAGCTTTTCGCTAAATTAGGGGGAGTTATGGAAAGATATCGAGAAATTGAAAAAAGTATTATTAAAAAATTTAGGAAAGATATTTGGAGCAAGTTTGTTAAAGCGATTAAAGATTTTAAATTAATAAATGAAAATGACAAAATATTAGTATGCATTAGCGGTGGGAAAGATTCATTTATGTTAGCTAAATGTATGCAGGAATTAGAACGACATGGGCAATTTCATTTTGGGCTTAAATTTGCAGTGATGGATCCTGGAAATAATAAAAAAACCAAGGATAAAATAAATAATAATGCCAAATT
>CALWAM010000065.1 GCA_944373135.1 uncultured Bacilli bacterium
TATTTTTCTAATGTTTAGTCTCATTTTTATTTCACCTACTATTACATTTTAACACACATACGAGGACATACGCAAGTAGTAAATTATAAAAAAACTAGATTTTATCTAGGCTTGTGAGAATTTTTATTTCAAAACTGTCAAACTAGGGAGTTTTACCTAGAAAATAAATTACTTAAGTATTATTAATATTTAAGTTTTTTTATTGTATAAGATATACCTTTTTGATATAATTTAGATAATAGGTGGTGATTAGTATGAACAATGATAATTTTTTTGAAATGTTACTAACTAATTATCCTCAATTAGCGGAAATTTCAATTACTAACAATGTCTTAAAATATCAAAATGTTATATTGCCCCTTAACTCATTTATGTTACAGTCTTTATTTGGAAGTTATAGCGATTTATATAATGATATAAGATATTTTGATGCTAATGATTTTTTTCAATTAATATATATACATATTATTTATTATCAAAATATGGATGATATAAAAGGAAACATAATGGATATTGATGAAATGGGAACTTCTAAAATTGATGCAAATAGAATGAATTTTTTTACGAGTGTTCTTTATTATTTAGTAAAATTTCAGAATTACTTAAGCAGTGAACTACAATATTTATTATCAGAATTTAAAAAAGTTTTATATAATTTAGAAAATAAAGAGAAAAAAAATGACAGCGATTTATTTTTTATTAAAAGTTTAATGGATGTAATAACAGATGCTTCACAATTTGATAAAAGTATCCAAGAAAAAAAGCAAAATTCTTTAAAATTAGAGCTTAAAAATGATAAGCAAGTAGCTGGTTATGTAAATGCTTTTACAGTCTTGTTAATGACTTTATTTATAGGACTAATATTATCGTTAATAATATTCGTTATTGTAGTGTAAAAAATTCATAAAAATGAATTTTTTTATTTATCTTTTTGGTATAATAAATTAGGAGGTAGAATATGAAAGAATGGGAAAATTTTAAAGGTAATAAATGGCGAGAAGAAATAAATGTTGAAGATTTTATTACTAATAATTATAAAGAATATACGGGAGATGAATCCTTTTTAGTTGGTAGTACCGAAAAAACTAAGCGTTTAAATAAAAAATATCAAGAATTAATTAAATTAGAAATAGAAAAAGGTGTTTTAGATATTGATGTAGATACTTTTTCAGGGATTGATAACTATAATCCTGGATATTTAATTAAAGAAGATGAAGTTATTGTAGGTTTACAAACTGATAAACCTTTAAAAAGAATATGTAATCCTTATGGTGGAATGAGAATGGTGCTTAATTCTTTAAAAGCCTATGGATATGTTATTAATCAAAATATTTATGATAGATTTATAGAATATCGAAAGACTCATAATGATGGAGTATTTGATGCTTATACAAGAGATATAAAAAAAGCTAGACATAATGGACTTATTACTGGATTACCAGATGCTTATGGAAGAGGACGAATTATTGGGGATTATCGTAGAATTGCTTTGTATGGAATAGATAGACTTATAAAAGAAAAAGAAAACGACTTTAATAAGTATGAAGATATTATAAACGATGACTCAATAAGATTAAGAGAAGAAATTTCCGAACAAATAAAAGCATTAAATTTAATTAAAAAAATGGCTAGTAAATATGGATTTGACATATCTAATCCTGCTAGTAATGCCAAAGAAGCTGTACAATGGTTGTATTTTGGTTACTTAGCAGCTATTAAAGAAAATAATGGAGCTGCCATGAGTTTGGGTCGAACTTCTACTTTTTTAGATATATATATAGAACGTGACTTAGAAATGGGCAAAATAAACGAAACAGATGCTCAAGAGTTAATTGATCAATTTATATTAAAGTTAAGAATGGCTCGACACTTAAGAACTCCAGAATATAATGAATTGTTTGCTGGAGATCCAACCTGGGTTACGGAAAGCTTAGCTGGTATGCTAGATGAAAACAAAAGTTTAGTTACAAAAAACAGTTTTAGATATTTACATACTTTGTATAATTTAGGATCTAGTCCTGAACCTAATTTGACAGTTCTTTGGTCAGAGAAATTACCTATTAAGTTTAAAAAATATTGTAGCAAAGTTTCAATAGACACTGATGCTATACAATATGAAAGTGATGACTTAATGAGACCAATTTATGGACATGATTATGGAATTGCTTGTTGTGTTTCAGCAATGAAAATTGGAAAACAAATGCAATTTTTTGGAGCTAGATGTAATCTAGCGAAGGCCCTATTGTATGCTATAAATGGTGGTATAGATGAAGTAAAAAAAGAAAAAGTTATAGATGGAATAGATATTGATAAAGATGAATATTTGAATTATAAAAAAGTATTAGCAGAATATGACCGCGTACTAGAATGGACGGCTAAAACTTATGTAGATGCAATGAATATTATTCATTACATGCACGATAAATATGCATATGAGAGAGGTCAAATGGCCCTTCATGATACAAAAGTTGAACATTTAATGGCTTTTGGTGTCGCTGGTCTTTCGGTCGTTGCGGATTCTTTATCAGCAATTAAATATGCTAAAGTTAAGCCTTTACGAGATGAAAATGGGATAACATACGATTTTATTATTGAGGGCGATTACCCAAAATATGGTAATGATGATAATAAAGTTGATACTATTGCAGTAGAATTATTAAAAAATTTTTATAACAAATTATGTAAACACAAATTATATAAACAAGCAAAGCATACTTTGTCAGTGTTAACTATTACGTCTAATGTTGTTTATGGTAAAAAAACTGGAGCTACTCCAGATGGAAGAAAGGCCGGTGAACCATTTGCTCCAGGGGCTAATCCAATGCATGGAAGAGATATCAGTGGGGCCTTAGCTTCTCTTAATTCTGTTGCTAAACTTCCATATAAGGATTGCTGTGAAGACGGAATTTCGAATACTTTTTCAATAGTTCCTAATGCCCTTGGTCACAATAAAGAGGAGCAAATTGAAAATTTAGTAAATATTATTGATGGATATTTTTTACAAGGAGCGCATCATTTAAATGTTAATGTTTTAAATAGAGAAATGTTAATTGATGCAATGAATAATCCTGGCAAGTACCCTACTTTAACAATTAGAGTTTCTGGTTATGCGGTATTATTTGATAAGCTTAGTAAAGCTCATCAACAAGAAGTTATTAGTAGAACTTTCCACGAGAGAATTTAATGAAAATTTATATTAATAGTATTGAAACCATGGGGCTTGTCGATGGACCAGGGATTAGGTATGTAGTGTTCATGCAAGGATGCCCTTTAAGATGTATTTATTGCCATAACCCTGAAACTTGGAAACTAAATGATTATAATAAAGCTTACGAAGTAGATAAATTAATAGAAGATATTCTAAAATATAAAAATTATTTTAAAAATAATGGTGGAGTTACTTTTTCGGGGGGAGAGCCATTATTTCAAAAAGAAGCCTTATTAGAAGCTTTAAAATTATGTAAAAAGCATAATATTCACACTTGTATTGATACTGCTGGTTCTATTCGAGGATTTGAAGAAATTCTAAATTATACTGATTTAGTTCTTTTAGATATTAAAGGAATCGGAAAAATGTATAAAAACATTACTGGTCAAGATGATAAAATATTTCTAGAATTTATAAATTATTGTAAAAAAATAAATAAAGATATCTGGCTTAGGGATGTTATAGTGCCGGGAATTAATGATAATAAAAAGCATATAATAGAATTAGTTAATTTCGTTAAAAATTATGATAATATTAAAAAAGTTGAATTACTTCCCTACCATACTTTAGGTGTAAGTAAATACAAAAAGTTACATATAAATTACAAATTAGAAAACACAAAAAGTATGGATGTTAATAAATGCAAAGCTATGGAAGAACAACTTAATAAGTTATTAGAATGTAAATCTGTCAAAGAAAAGAAAAATAATTAATATTAGTATTTACATAATTAATATTAACTTGTATAATAACAGAACTATTAGAGAGGAATTTTAAATGGAAGAATTATCAATTATAAAGGGAGTAAATGATCAGAATTTTACATTTCGAACTATGGATAGAGATTCAATAAGTGTTCTTGAAACTGGATATGTAATTACTCCTGATGGACATGCGGTTAATGTCGAAGACAAAGAAAATCACAGTGTTGTGTTTTCTAATTATTATAATACTTATACTGAAAGTAGTGATAAAGAAGCATATGACTTATTTAATGTTGCATTAAAATTAACACAATTAAATCACGTATGTTATTTAGGAATTAAAACTTCAAATGGCGAAAATATTGACGGATTGGGTGTATTTTTATTACCGGAAAATTTAGAAAGCTTAACAGATGCTCAAAGTGAAATGATGAAACTTTTAATCGATTCTAATAAATCACAATATGGATATTCAGAAAAATTAGACTTAAAATTTCAAAAATTAGGCGATGGTAAAGAAATTTCTAGAGAAGAAATTATGGCTTTTTTATCTAAATCAAGAAAAAAATAAAAAACTAGTTTCCTAGTTTTTTTTCTTTTTGCTTTTTTTCTTTTTAAATTTTGATGCTAACATATCAAAATTAAAGTATATTCTATAACCTAATAATCTAAGAATTAAATATCCTAAAATAACAATAATTAATAAGACTATTAAAATAATAACAAAAATATTAGCATTTTTTTTAATTCCAGTAATGTTTAGATAATAAGCTCTAGTACTTCCGTCT
>CALWAM010000066.1 GCA_944373135.1 uncultured Bacilli bacterium
AACATTTTATTAGGTAAAAAAATATCGTTAAAAAAACTCGCTAAAATTAAGGATATCTGTGGCTTAGAAAAAATATTTATAAATAAGCCGTTACGTTATGAGACTTTAATAAGTAAAGAAAATCATAACCTATCAGGTGGGGAAATGCAAAGAATTCTACTGGCGAGATCCCTTGTTTTAAATCGTCCAATTTTAATATTAGACGAAGCATTAAATGAACTTGAGGAATCCGAAGAAAAAAGAATTATAAAGTCTTTAAAAGCTAATTATAAAAAAACGACAATTATTTATATTACTCATCGCCAAATCACAGATCACCAAAGTAGTGTTATAAGGCTTAAGGAAAAAACATGTTAAACTATATAGCTAATAAAGAGGCGCTCCTTCGTTATGAAAAGAAATTTAAAATTACCAGTATAATTGTAAGTTTATTATTACTTATTATAATAGTGTTTTTTGTCCTAACCAACAAGTATGATCAGGTAAGTTTAAAAGCTTTCATAACCTGCCAAGATAAATGCTCAATAACTTTTCCTAGTCAACTAAGTGATGTAAATTATTTAAGTAATGGCGAATTAATAATAATATCAGGACACCAATATAAAGTATTAAACGTTACTATAAGCGATATTATAAATAATTACGAAGAATTGACATCTTATCAAGAAGTTACATATGAAATAGAAAATAATTCTTTGCCCAGTAATCAAATAATCGATATAACAATTTTGCAAAATAAAGAAAAGCTTTATCAAAAATTTAATCCATTTAAATAAGGAGGAATTCATGGAAAGAATAAAAGAAGAAGAATTATTACAAGTTGCCGGTGGTGGAATAGGGAAAGGCATATTAGTAGCAATTGGTGCTATAGGCATATTTCTAATTGGAGTTGTAGATGGCTTTTTAAGGCCATTGAAATGTAATGTATAAAGGAGTCGTATGAATAACGAAGAATTAATTAATGTTTATGGCGGCGGCTTTTCATTTACGGCCACTTGGTTAAATGCCATCGCCCGTACTATTAATACCATAATGGACATCGGACGTAGCGTAGGAACTTCTCTCCGTATGATATTTAGCGGTACAAAATGCTAAAATACTTAAACAATAAACTAATTAAAATATTTTTAGTACTGATATCTATTCCTATTGTTTTGAATATCTTTTCTTTTATAATAGAAATAATATTTAACCTAGGCAAATCGCTGGGAAGCTACTTATCTTGTATAATATTTTAAGAAAGATACTTACATCTTTCTTTTTAATTTGATATAATTAAAATAATAGAGGAGGAATATTTATGCATAAAAACGGTTTTATTGCTACATCATTAATTTATTCGTTTTTTTTAATATTTCTCGCTATTATAGCTAATATTTTATTTTCATATGCCCATAATCGTATACTTTTAAATAATATTAATGAAGGCATCTTAGATGATTTAAATGAATCTATTTCTAATAAATATATAGTATTAGAAAACCATCTTAAAAATGGTAATATGGAAACTGACGATTCATGGTTATTAAATAATGCCGCTTATAGTAATTTTTCTTCGTTTTCTGGGAACCTGAGTATTCAATTAAATAAAGGTAATAGTAGTATATCTCAACCATTATCTAAAAACATTGTTAAAGGTCATAAATATTATATATCATTTCGTTTGTTTAGAAATGGTCTAATATCAGGAAATAATAGTGTAACATTAACTGGCAATACAACTTATAATTTTAATATTAATTATGTAAATAATGGTTTTTTTTCTAACTGGGTATTATATTCTGGCTTTATTGAAATTAATCAAAATGTTACGCAAACGTATAATTTCAATATAATTAATAATACAACCGGATCTTATTCAAACCTTCATATTGATGATATAATGCTTTTAGACATTACCGCAATTAAAGATGATTATCCAGAATCCACTCTTAAGACATATTTAGATAATTTAGATTTTATTATTACCCAAAAATCTGTCCCTAAACCTTAATAATTGCTTGATAATCAATAATTATAGTGTTATAATCTAATTGCAATGAAGGGAGGGATTATAGTGACTAAAGTAGTGGTAAAAGATGGAAATGTTGATGGAGCTTTAAGAAAGTTTAAAATGAAAGTAGCAAAAAGTGGCGTCCCTTCAGAACTTAAAAAAAGAAAACATTATTCAAAACCAGGGGTAAGAAGAAGAGAAGCTAAAAAAGAAATGATTCGTAATTCTCATAAACACCATCATGAATAGGGGGATAATATGTTATACGAAAAAATAATTGCCGACTTAACTAATGCGATGAAGGCACAAGACAAGTTCGCTTTAGGAGTTCTTAGAATGTTAAAAAGCGCCTTGCAAATGGAACAAATTGCCAAAAAAAGTGAATTGACTGACATACAAGTTATGGAAGTTATCAAAAAACAAATTAAACAAAGAAAAGATAGTATAGAAGAGTTTCAAAAATTCAATCGTTTAGAAGAAGTTGACAAATTAAAAGAAGAAATAAAAATTTTATCTAAATATTTACCTGAACAATTGAGTGATGAAGAAATTGACCGTATTTTAAATGAAATTATCGCCGAAAATCCTGTTGCTAGTATGAAAGACATGGGAAAAATTATTAATTTAGCCAAAGAAAGAATGCAAGCACGTGCTGATATAGCTATAGTTAGTAAAAAGGTCAAAGAAATAATAATGAAGAACTTATAAAAATTATAAAGTTCTTTTTTTTGCATATAATTTATTGGTGATTATGGTGAACATTTATAATAATATAAGGAATTTTTTAATCGATGAAAATGTTTTAGTTGCTGTTTTTAACAATTATATATATATATATAATTATCAAAAAATTAATAAACTTAATAATGAAGAAGTTATAATTAAAACCAACTCCAATTTAGTGATAATTCAAGGAAAAGAATTAAAATTAAAGAAATTAATGCCCAGTGAAATCATTATTTCCGGTGCTCCAAGTAAGGTAGAATTTAAAAATGAATGACAGTAGCAAAATTAAAATTTATTCAAATGTTCCTAATCATACATTACTAAGACTTCAGTGCCTAAATATTTATTGCTGGAATATTAATTTTACTAAAGGTGGCATAATTTTAAATTTAAACTCTAAAGATATTAATAAAATTAAAAAATATTATAAAATTAGAATTTTAGAATTAAATTTTTCTTCAAGAGTTAAATTATTTTTAAAGAAGAATTATATTAACATTTCTATATTTAGCTTAGCATTTTTATTATATATATTTTTTTCTAATTTGATTATTGATGTCAAAATTATTAGTAATAATGAAGAAATTAGAAAAATAATATCTGATAGTTTAGAAAAGCACCATATATCTCATTTAAGCTTAAAAAAAGACTATGAATATTTAAGTAAAGTAAAAGAAGACATTTTAACTAAATATAAAGATAAAATTGAATGGCTTGAAATCGAACCTCATGGTTTAACATATGTTGTAAAAGTTACTGAAAAAATAATGCGAGATGATGAAGAATCAACTCCTTATTGTCATATTATTGCTGCTAAAGAAGGTATAATAACGAAAATAACAAATTCCCAAGGAGAAGTACTTAAAAGTGAAAATAGTCACGTTAACAAAGGAGACATTATAATATCTGGTATCATCAAAGCCGGCGAAGAAGATAAAGGATATACCTGCGCTCAAGGAAAAGTATATGCTGAAGTGTGGTATACAGTATCTGTTTCTATTCCTTTATACGAAGAAGAAAAAATTTATACTGGTAAAACTAGATATAACTTAAAATATACCAATGGTAATACTGATTATACAATATTTAAAAGCCGTCTTAAATATCATGATGATCAAGACTACAAATTAATTAGTCTACTTTCCCATGATTTATCTTTAGTTAAAGAAAAAGAATATATTATAAAAGAAAATAAATTAAGTGAAGAAGAAGCCCTGGTTAAAGCCAATTTACTAATATCCGAAAAAATTAATTTAAAATTAACTGAAGAAGAAAAAATATTATATAAAAAAGTTTTGAAAAAAAATGTAAATGATAGTACAATAGATATAGAAGCATTTGTTGTCGCTGAGGAAATAATTGGTGAAGAAATAACTTATACAATACCATTAGAAAGAGTTGAGTAGTATGATTGAAAAATCTGTAGCTAATATAATTAGTAATATTTGGCCAATGTTAGTAATATTCTTAATAGTTATTGCTGTTGTTAGGATTTCTTACTTAAACAGTAATAATAAAAAAATAATAATCTATGAAGAATTTCTAAATTTTTGTTTTATTATTTATGCCTTATTACTATTTGAATTGCTTACTACTCGAGAAACTGCTAACTATGGAATTAATATAGTGCCATTTACTGAAATATTAAGATATAAAATAGGAAGTTCTATGTTTTATTATAACGTAATTGGGAATATATTAATATTTGTTCCATTTGGTTATTTTGTATCAAGATATATAAACGCTAAGAGCATTACTCATATATTTGTTATATGCCTAATTACTAGTTTAACGGTAGAATTAGTTCAGCTCCAAATTGGTCGAGCATTTGATATTGATGATATCCTATTAAATGTGATAGGCGGTATTGTAGGATTCTTATTATATGTCGGTTTTAAAGCTATTACTAACCATTTACCACATTTTCTTAGGAGAGATTGGTTTTATAATCTCATTTGTATAATAATTATAA
>CALWAM010000067.1 GCA_944373135.1 uncultured Bacilli bacterium
TATAACAATTAACCAAAATAGACAGATATCATATATTATTATAGGTGATTATATGTACGGAAATAATATTATAAATACCACATTAACTTTACCTAAAATATTAAGTGGTATATCCAAAACTATTGGCATCGTCAATCAAGCAATCCCTATTTACCAAGAAGCAAAACCCCTTCTTAAAAACGCCAAAAATGTTATGAGTATTTTAAAATTAATGAATGATAAACCTAATAATAATGTTTCTAATAATCAAACCAAAGAAATAAAAAAAGAAGCAATAATTTCTCCTACTACTTCTCCTCAATTCTTTCAATAATATTTTGGTAACCATTAATTAATTTATTAATATAATTATATTTAATACTATCTTTTTTAACTAAATTTAATATTTCCAAATATTTATTAATAACACTTCGATAATAATTAATATTTTTCTTCTTTATAATTCCATATTTAATAATATCTTCATTAATTTGTTTATCACTTCTAATAAACTTCATTACTACATAATATTTATATTCATATACTACTTCTTCATCTTCCAAATAATAACCATTTTTATTTAAAAATTCTCGTATTAATTCTAAATGGTTATTACTTTGAATTATCAACTTTTTTATATTATTAAAATTATTAATATCTTGTAATATTTTAATTATAGTATAAGCTCCCATACCGGCAATAACTAGAGTATCATAATTATCAATATCAACATTCTTTATCCCATCACTTACTACATAATTAATATCGACATTATATAATTTAAAATTATTAATTGCTTGCTGCAAAGCATTCATTTTTTCATCAGTTGCTAAAATATCCTTAATATCAATATTTTTTAAATAGATATCTAAATAGCCATGGTCACAACCGATATCTACAACTTTATCTTCTTTATTAATATAATCGGCAATTTTCTGTAATCGCTTACTTAATTTAATCATTTAAGAAATCCTTTAATCTCTTAGCTCTAGATGGATGTCTTAACTTTCTTAAAGCTTTAGCTTCTATTTGTCTAATTCTTTCCCTAGTTACATTAAATCTCTTTCCAACTTCTTCCAAAGTATGACTAGTTCCATCTATAAGACCAAAACGTAACTCTAAAACTTCTTGTTCTCTTTGTTGTAAAGTAAGTAAAACTCCCTTTATTTCCTCTTTTAAAATTTCATTAGTTGCATACTCTTCTGGGCTCATATTACTAGCATCAGGTACAAAATCTCCTAAATGAGAATCTTCTTCTTCACCAATAGGTGTTTCCAATGAAACTGGATCTTGACTAATTTTCATAACTTCTCTAATCTTTTCCACTGAAATTCCCATTTTATCCGCTAATTCTTCTTCACTAGGTTCCCTATTTAATTCTAGAGTCAATTGTCTTTGAACTCTTGCTAATTTATTAATCGTTTCTACCATATGAACCGGTACTCTAATCGTTCTTGCTTGATCAGCAAGTGCTCTAGTTATAGCTTGTCTTATCCACCATGTAGCATATGTACTAAATTTATAGCCTTTATCATAATCAAATTTCTCTACTGCTTTCATTAGACCAATATTGCCTTCTTGAATAAGATCTAAAAATAATAAACCTCTTCCCACATATCTTTTAGCAATACTAACAACTAATCTTAAATTTGATTCGGCTAAAATATTTTTAGCTTCTTCATCACCTTGAGCAACTCGTTTAGATAATTCTAATTCCTCACTTTGAGAAAGCAAACTAATTCGTCCAATTTCTTTTAAATACATTCTTACTGGATCATTAATATTTACATCTTTTGTAATTTCTTCATCATTTAACAAAACATGATTAGCTTTTCCTCCATTATCATCCTGTTCTTCTTCACTAACTACGGTAATATTATTCTCTTGTAAAACATTATAAAGTTCATCTAATGAATCCGGATCAATATCTAATCCCTTTAACTCTTCAGCTAATTGTTCAAATGTTAAATAACCTTGTTTTAACCCCATCTCTACTAAAGATTTTTCTCTTTCTTTCATACTTTTAATTGCTTCCATCTCAAACACTCCTTTTTTTAATTTCCGTAATCTTGGCTGCTATCTCGATCTTTTTATTAACATCTAACTCTTCTTTTAATTTAACTTTTAATCTTCTTATTTCGTCTTCATCCATCTTTTTATTAATTATTCTAACATAATTAATAAAATTCTCATCACTAATTTTTTCATTAAATTGATTAGTAATCTCTAGTATTTTATCATATTCTTCCTTTTTGTCAAAAAGAAAACTTATAAAATCAGCTATTTCTATTTTGCCCACTTCATCATTATAATAAACAATATAATTAGCTATATTACGATACAAATTATTTACGAAATAACCAATTCTTTTTTGATACTCTTTAATATATTTTGGATCTACCAACATATAATAAATTATCTTTTCACAAGCTATATCATAACTTGTTTTTTTTACTCCTTTTTCTACTTTCTTCTCCAAAAATAATTCTTTTCGAACATCATCTACCCCCCTTAATTCATTTAACTTATTTCTTAGAATACTTAAATCAACATTATATTTATTAGCTAAATCTTTAAGTGTAACATCAATCAATATCGTATCGTTTTCTTTAACTAAAGCTTCTAAGACTTCATTTATATAAATTGCTAAATCATTATTATTATTTAAATTCTTTCCATTTTTTATGGAATTCAATTTAAATTCTAAAAAAGCAACTGGATTATTTAAAACATTTTTAAAGGCTTCTATTCCAAATTTTAATATATATTCATCAGGATCTTTAGCTCCACTTAATTTTATAACATTAACATCAATATTCTCTTGCTTTAATAACTCACCATTAACAATCGTTGCTTTAATTCCCGCTTCATCATTATCTAAGCACAATAACACCTTACACCGCAATTTCTTAATTAAACCAATCTGTTCTTTTGTCATAGCTGTACCTTGTAGGGCAACAACATTTTCAATCCCCGAACATACTAGTCTAATTGCATCCATAAATCCTTCAACAACAATCACACTATCCGATAATCTAACATATTTTTTAGCATTATGATAATTATATAAAGTTTGACCTTTTTTATATAAATAACTTTCTTTACTATTTACGTATTTTGGTAAATCTTCATTCCTATAAATTCGTCCACTAAATCCTACGACATTACCATCTTTATCCCATAAAGGAAACATTATTCTTCGATTAAAAAAATCTTGTTCTTTATTATCGCTATTATATATAAGTCCAATATCTACTAACGTTTTATTATCGTATCCCTTTTTAACCAAAAGCTTTGATAGAACATCTTTATTATCTAATGACAAGCCTATTTGAAACTTTTTTATAATATCTTCAGTTATTCCTCTAGCTACCAAATATTTTTTAGCTTCTAGACCTAACGATGTATCTAAATTGTTTTGATAAAATTTGCAAGCAATATCCATTATTTCCTTTTCTTTATTAAACTTATTATTAGAATAATTTTGTATTCCTCCTAAAAGCTGATACCCTATTTTATCAGCGACAATCTTTACCGCTTCAACAAAAGAAACATCTTCATAATTTTGAACAAAAGTAAACACATTACCAGCCGCGTTACAAGAAAAACACTTGTATATTTGTTTATTCGGCGAAACGTGCATTGATGGAGAATGATCATCATGAAATGGACACACCGCCAAATAATCTTGACCTTTTTTTGTTAACGGAATATAACTGCCAACAATATCTACAATATCTGCTTTATTTCTTATATCATTAATAACTGTATTATCAATTCTTGCCATATTTTAACCCTCTAAATATATATATTAGCGAAAAAACCTAAATTTCCTTTTTTTTTACAAAAAAAAGTACAAAATTCATCATTTTTGTACTAAAAAACGCATTTTTAGGTCAGTTTTGCATATAATACAAGCTGTTTATCAGTATTAACTATACAAGTTACTAACACTAAATCTTCTTTAACTCTTAACTTGGCCGTTTTACTTTTTTCATCTATTTCCACGACTTTATATATATCATTATTTACTTTTATTACATCCCCAATCAGCAATTCATTTAATCGATTAAATAATGCTAACTTTCCAGTGCCGCTATGCCCAGCTATTACTAATGGCTCTTCATATAATATTTCTAAACCAACCTCTAAACTATTATTTTCATCTTCAATATTATATAGACATTCTTTCAAATTAATTTTATCTATTACTAATTCCGTATTGCACTCACGATAATTACTAAAAGTTATTATTTTTTCTTCAATTTTAAAAAATTTATAATCCTTAATAAGGAAAAATATACTAAATAATATTCCTAAACTAACTAATCCTTTTTTTAACATACCAGCTTCCATAAAAAATAAAAGTCATTATTACACTTATTTGATTGATTATTTTTTCATCTCCTTTAACATAAGTACTTGGAACGTCAATAAATATATCTTCCCCAATATATTTATTAGTGAATTCTACTAAAACATTATCACCACTAAGAGTTACATCTTTATTAATTTTAATCTTGTCATAATCATCTAGATAACTTAATTGCTTAATTAC
>CALWAM010000068.1 GCA_944373135.1 uncultured Bacilli bacterium
TTGTTTCATTATTTTTAAATAATATATTTCTTTTTCTTTATTAATGCGTATAACTTGTGAATCAGAACATCCTATGCGTATTTCTTTGATTTCAGCATTATTTATAAATTCTTTGATTTTAGTGGGTATAGAATACTTAAATTTCATTTTATCTCCCTTCTAAAAGCTAAAATTATTTTGAGATTTTTACAAACCTTATAATTTTAACTTAATGCCATATTACTTTAAAAAAATCAATATTTGATTTTTAATTGAGCACACTATAAATATTGTTTATTTTTTTCAAAATTATTAAAATAAAAATATATTTTTGTTTCATTAAAATTTTGTTTAGTAGTAATTTCAATATGATATTGGCCATTTTCTTTTATATATTGTGTAATATCATTAACAAATTTACCTTGATAAGTTACTTCACGTGGATTTGATATTCTTTGAATCGTTAGCTTTGAATACTTTTCATCATTTGTTTCTTTCATTGTTTGAGTATTACTTGTACACTCTATCTGAGTGTTGTTATAATAACATTTATATGAACTTATATTTATAAGATATTTCGTTGAATTATCAGCATAAAAGAAAGGCCCAGTATCATCATTATTTATGTTACTATTTCCTAAATAAGTGCTATTAAAATTTACTAAATAAGGAATTAGAGGGATTTTTCTTCTTAGTGTATATGATACTGCAACTTGTTTTTCGTTTACTGTTACTCTATAATATCTAGCATTAGAAGATTGATAGCCAAAAATGTTATAGATTTCTATTGTCCCAAAAAAAGTTTTAATAATTGAAACTATAATAAAGACAATTAAACCTATAATTATAAATTTCTTTTTTCTTTCTTTATAACAATCTTTTGTTGACTTTACGTATTCTTGAAACGCTACTTTCTTAGCTTCTTCATTTTTTATTAAATTTTGTTTATCAAATTTCATTTGATTTCTCACTTTCAAATCTATATTTTTTTATTAAAAATTAGATAATTAAATTATCTTATACATCTTTAGTTTCCAATCCTAAATTTAAATAACATATACCCAATTCCAACCGCTATACCAATAAGAAACGTTACAATCAATATAGGCAATAAAGTATTAATAAAGCCACTAGATGTATTATGATCATTATTCCCTGTTTTTAATACTCTTACAGGACCTTTAGTATTTGATTGCTCATAGTTATTAAAATTATGTTCTTTATAATCAGAAGCGTAATCTTCACTATGATTTTTTCCTTCTATTGAATGACGTTGTATCATATGACCAACCATGCTTAAATAATCATGCTTATTTTCACACCCCATATTCATTGCATATACAACATCATTTTTAGCTTTTTCTATTGCCCCTTGTTGATTAACTAAAACTTGATTGGTTTCCTCAATAGCTAATCTTTTTCTTTCCAATATACCTTTTTTATTCTTAGACAATAATTCTGGAGAATCAGCAACTATTGTTGTTTGTTCAACAATTGTTTTATTTTTCCTATCCGCTCCATTAATACAATTTTGCATAGCACTATTTAATGATGTATTAATTGCAATTGCTAAACTTTTTGAATCAAGTTCATCTTCGACACTACTTAAAGTACCATTTACAATTTGGCTTATTAAATGTGTTTCATATGTTAGGGCACTTTTTTGATGTTCTCTATATGCTTCTTGTAATTTTGGATTATTTTGCCTTGCTACTACAGGATTATAACCACCATGAATTAATTTATCACTTACCATTTGTTCTATGTCGCCAATAAGTTGTTCTGCTTGTGGGACCCTTTTAAAAGCACTTAAATCATGAGCATCAACACCTTTTAATACTTGTAATCCATCGATTTCTTGAGCAACTTTCCAAAAAGTAGGATGTGGATATGCCAAATTACCATCTGATAAAATTTGATCGTTTAATGCAGGGGATAAATTGATTTCTACTGGTATTCCCATATCTCTTGCTTTTTCACATATAATTTGACTAGCAAGTATTGCATTTTCATCAAATAATTTTCTATCTTCTTCTGAAACAATAGTATCTCTAAATTCCATAAAATGATCTGGGTGAGCAACAATATCAAAAATTCCACTTTCTATTGCTTTACTAACCATATTAGCATATTCAATAGGATAGTTTGGATTATTTTTTGATGGCACCATTTGAAGTCCATGATTAACAAAATGTTGTCCTAAAATCATATAATCAACTTTATCTCGCATTTCACCTAAAAAGGCTTCTTTCATAGGATCAAATTCTGCTTCAAATCCTGATAATATCGTCATATTGGGGTTATCTTGTTTCATTTTATTAATAGAAGCAATATATCCATTTACTTCGGATAAAAGCATTCTATGGTCTTCATCTGGTAATATTAAATCTGGATTAGGTATATGTTCACTAAAACCCAACATAGAAATGCCATTACTCTTTGCTACTTGTAGCATTTCTTCATCACTAGCATATTCTGAATGACCAGATCTATATGTATGAGTATGATAATTAAAATCTTGACTAAGACCTTTGGCTTTTGGTTTTGTTATATCTTGCATTTCAGCATCATAATAACCACCATATAAAGTTTTAACATAGGAAATAGGTTCTAGCCCTTGCTTTTCTCTCTCTAAATTTTTTTGATATATTTTTTGATTCGTAAGAGAAACTACAAAGTTTTGAGCATCACTAACAGACCAAATTGTCACACCTGCGATATTTCCTCTTTCTTGCATTTCTGCAACAACATCACAAAAATCATTTAATTTTTGTCTTTTAAATGCTTCAATTTCCTCTTGACTATGACTATTAATAAAGTTTTGATCTATAGCCATATCAAACTCAGTTACTTCAATAGGCAAACCAAATCGAGATAAATTATCAAACATAGCTCGTATTTCACCTTTTGAAACAGAACTATCAATATGCATTTGCGTCCCAATTGAATCTATTAATTTAATTCCATGTTGTTGTTCATATGATTTGATTTTATCTAATACTAATTTTTTGAAAGGCCCTATTTTTCTAGGGTCTTCTAAAGTACACTCATTAATCATTAAATTAACATTTGGTAAATTTTTTCTAGCAATTTCCATAATAGAGCATAACTCGTCAACGTCAAAAAATCTTAACCATCCACCTCGTAAATTGTCATAATTTGGATTATCTTTACTAATTCTATGTTCGTCAGTATCAATATATCCTCGATATTCGTATGGAACATTTCCATCCATTGCAAATCTATTTAATAATTCATTAAATATTTCAACTGTCCTAACCGTCGGTTTTTCTCCTCTTTGAATACAATCTTCATTATATTTAGCAATTACTGATGTAATATTTTCTACATATCTTTCCAAAAGTCTTTTTGCTTCAACCTTTCCTTGTTGAAAAGGCATACTTTCTAATTGTTGTGGTGTATCCATGTAAAATAATAAAGTATTTAGTCTAGTTTGCATACCATGACTTCTAGCAAAATCAAATGCCTTAATTAAATCATCACTATTAAAGCTACCATCTTGTCTAACATAATGACCATATTTTGCAATATCATCTAAATTTATAACTTGATAATCTGATAAATGTTCAGATAATCTTTCAATTGCCTCATAACTTACACTTTTAATACCTTCTTTTTCAGTAGGCATATATCTAATTAGTGTTTTAAATATTTTTTCGGAAACCTCTTTATCATATGTTTCATTAATCATCTTAGGAACATCATATAGGCTATTGCTTCTGATAATATTTATTAATTGTCTTTGTTGTTCTTGAGAAAGACCACAATTATTTAAAATAAATTCAATTCTTTTAATTAATTCTCGTCGTTTTCCGTCTAAACTAAAATTTGAATCAGCATAACTTGTCAATGAATCCTGATACATTTTAAATAAATCTTTTTTTATTTCATCTATACTTTTATCACTAGTTAATATAGTTTGCTTTTGTTCTTTTGTCAAATTTTGGATATTTTCTAATACTTGTTTCAAACTATTTTCATTGGCAGTTACAATACTTAACAAATCAATTTGTTGCATATTTAAAGTAATACCTTTTGTTTCAACTGGCAAATCAGTTATACCTATAGTTATGTCTTGTTGAATCCTTTCCATCATTTTTTTTCTATTTATCAATTGTTCTAATTTTTCTTCAACTAATTTATCAATTTCTTCTTTTATTTCTTCAAAAGGTTTAAATGAATTTAAGTACTTATTAATAACTTTGTTAATTGCTTCATCCGTTATAAAATACCCATTTTTTTCAAATATCTCTCTTTTACTATTAATATATTCTATTACCAAAGCATTTTTTTCTTCCATATCTGATTTCCCTCCGACAAACATGCCTATTATTATAAATAAATTATACCACGTATAATACTGATTAGTAAATGAATGAGATTTGATGAGTTTCATTATTCAATCACGTATAATACTGATTAGTAAATGAATGAGATTTGATGAGTTTCATTATTCAATCATTTACTATATAATATTTT
>CALWAM010000069.1 GCA_944373135.1 uncultured Bacilli bacterium
ACTATCTAATTCTTTTTTAAATCTTCCAGCCCATAGCGGCATAATTATCTCTCCTTTTAATTATAAATTAATTTTAATTTTTATTATTACTAGTTATAATACTTAGACCATATAAGTTAATAAAACCTTCAGCATCGGCTTGATTATAGTCATCATCTTCATCAAACGAAGCAGTTTTCGTTGAATATAATGAATTTGGACTATCGATGCTCATAATTATAATATTGCCTTTATATAACTTTAATTTAACTTCACCATTTACGGTTTTAGAAGCTTCGTCTATAAAAGCTTGTAATGCTTTACGTAAAGGGCTATACCATTTAGCTTCATATAATAATTCAGCAAACTTAACACCTATATTTTGTTTAAAGCGGAATGTATCTTTATCTAAACAAATAGTTTCTAAAGCATCATGAGCTTTGTAAATTATACTACCACCTGGTGTTTCATAAACACCACGTGATTTCATACCTACTAAACGATTTTCTACCATATCAACTATACCAATACCATTTTGACCACCAATTTCATTTAATTTATAAATGATATCCATTAATGATTTTTTTTCTCCATTAATAGATATTGGTAAGCCATTTGAAAATCCGATAGTTATATATGTTGGTTTGTCAGGGGCTTTTTCAGGACTAACTCCCATTTCTAGTATTTTATCATAATCTGGGGCATTCTTAGGATCTTCTAAATCTAGGCCTTCATGTGATAAGTGCCATAAATTTTTATCTTTAGAATAACTTTCTTCACGAGTTGTATTTAATTTTATTCCGTGTTTTTCAGCATAGTCTAGTTCTTCAGCACGGCTTTTAATATTCCATATTCTCCAAGGAGCAATTATTTTAATATTAGGATTAAAGGCTTTAATTCCTAGTTCAAATCTTACTTGGTCATTACCTTTACCAGTACAGCCATGGCAAATAGCATCTGCTCCTTCTGATTCGGCAATTTCAACTAATTTTTTAGCAATTAGGGGTCTGGAAAAAGTTGTTCCTAATAAGTAGGCTTTTTCATAGACTGCTGAGGCTTTAATTGCTGGAGCAATAAAATCATTAACTAATTCTTCCCTTAAATCTAGAACATATAATTTACTGGCGCCTGAGTTTAGGGCTTTTTCTTCAAGACCGACCAATTCAGAATCTCCTTGTCCTACATTACCTGTTACACAAATAATTTCACAGTCTTCTCCATAATTTTCCTTAAGCCAAGGTATCATAATCGAAGTATCTAAGCCACCTGAATACGATAAAATTATTTTTTTATGTTTTTCTTTCATTTTATAATCATTCCTTTCAATTATTAAAGCATAATTATATTTCCAATTAATGTTGTAATGAATTGGTAGTAATAAAAAAACTCTAGATAAAATCTAGAGACGAAAAATTCGCGGTACCACCCTATTTGTCTAATTATTTAGACCACTCATATTGATAACGGAATTAACCGGAATATTATACTTTGTTTTTAACATTTCCAATAATCGCTCCCAAGTTCTATTCAATTATTCTTAAATATTAGACTTTCACCAAATTCTAACTCGCTATAATAAAGTAATAATTTACTTGTCTTGATCATCGCTTTTATTACCAGTAATTGTATATTATTATATTTATTTTGTCAATACTATTATTAATATAATATTTTACAATTATTAATATAATATTTTTATATTTTATTTAATGATTGTTTTACCAGTTATAATATTTTTAATGTTTTTGATAAAGATGTCTATGATATTAGCTTTGGCAATTGATTCTTTAATAGTTAATTGTTCTTCTCTTATTATTAAGCCTTCGTTATCTATTATTTCAACTGTTCCAATGATATCACCATTTTTGATAGGAGCAGTTACTTTGTTAATATTTAGATTATAAGTATATTCGGAATTTTTACTATTTATAGGTACTATTTCTGTTATATTTTCTTTTAATACGACAGTAGCATAATCTTTTTTACCTTTTTCAACGCGCACTTTGCCTAATTCTTGATTTGTATCAATTATAGTATTTAATTTAAAGCTATTAAAACCATAATTTAATAAGTTAGTTGTATCTTTACTTCTAGTATCAGCACTTATTTCGCCCATTACTACTGATATTAATCTTAAATTATTTCTAGTAGCAGTTGCGGTTAAGCAGTATCCAGCGTCTTCTGTATAACCAGTTTTTAAGCCATCTACTCCCTCATAAAATCTAACTAATTTATTAGTATTAACTAACCATACTTTAGAACCATCTGGTTTATTTAAGTATTCTTCATAAATACTAGTAAATCTTAAAATATCGGTATGCTTTAATAATTCTTTAGCCATGATAGCCATATCATAAGCACTTGAAACATGTCCCTCTTCATCTAGTCCATGAGGGTTTTTAAACACAGTATCAGTTAAATTTAATTCTTGGGCCTTTTCATTCATCATTTTTACAAAATTTTCAGTACTTCCTCCAATTTTTTCAGCCAGAGCTACGGCGGCATCATTAGCAGAAGCAACAGCAACACCTTTAATTAGTTCTTCTATTTTCATATTAAAATTTGCTTCTAAAAAGATTTGACTACCTCCCATGGATGATGCGTTTTCACTTATTAATACGGTATCATCATAACTCAAAGTTTTATTATTAATAGCTTCCATTGTTAGTAAAAGGGTCATTATTTTAGTCATACTGGCGGGTGCTAATTGCTTGTGAGCTTCTTTTTCATATAAGACTTTCCCGGTTGTTGGTTCTATTAAAATAGCAGAAGTAGCATGAGGAGCGAAGTCTTCGGCTTTAGCATTTGTAATAACAAAGCAAAATGCAAATAGAAATATAAGTATTTTTTTCATAAATCCTCCTATTTATTTTTTATTCATAAGAGAACATAAATATACTAAAAATAAGTTCTCAATATTTATTCTTGAGAACTTATTTCTTTAATATCTAGAATATCATCTATAAGTATTAGTTCATTATCAATGGTTAATAATTTAACACCAATTTTAGATATAATATTAGTTGTTATAACACGGTCTTTTAAAGTAATTTCAAATAAACGTCTAAACGTAAAGGATTCATTATTAAATAAACTAGATATAATTTTATTTACATCGTTTTTAGATTTAGTTATTTTGTCTGATCCCATGTATTGTTCTTGGACATTATTTATTTTTTTGTTTATGGGATTGGCATATACTCTTGGTAAATCTTTCATTATAATCCCCTCGTTATATTTTATGAGTATTAATTAAATTGTTGAACACAATAAAAGTATGAAGAGAAAATTATTATATAAAATCTTATTTATTATTATACCTATTATAACACTAATGATTATTAGTATTCTTATTATGCCTACAAAATATATGATTAAACAGTTATTATGGTATATTATTGGAATATTTATTTTTATATTAATATATAGAATAAAATTTAATAAAATTTTAAAAGTTTCAAAATATATTTATTTTTTTAATATATTGTTGTTAATTTATGTTTTAGTATTTGGAAAAGAAATTAATAATTCTAGATCTTGGATATCATTTAAGTATTTTTCGATAGAGCCAAATGAGATTATGAAAATATCACTTATTTTATTACATTATTACATCATTAAGAGTAATAATAAACATAAATTAACTTTAATATTGATTAGTTACATAATACCATCTATATTAACTTTTTTAGAGCCGGATACTGGATCGTTTGTTTTTTATTCGCTTATTACATTTATATCTATCTTATCATTAAAATTACCTAAAAAATTTTATATAACGTTAGGAATAATACTATTAACGGCAATTTCAGCCTTTATGTTAGTTCTTATTAACAATAAAGAATTATTAATAGATATTGTCGGTAGCAGAATATTTTATCGATTTGATAGATTACTTTCATATAAAAATAATTCCAGCCTTCAATTAGAAAATGCACTTATTTCTATTGGGGCTGGACAAACGCTTTATATTCCAGAGTATCATACTGATTTCTTTTTTGCTTATATCCTTAGTCATGAAACATTATTATTTATGCCAATTTTTATTAGTTATTTTATTTTATTAAGCTATTTAATTATTATTGGTAATAATTCTATTACTAAATCTGTTGGGTGTTTGTTAATATTTCAAACTTTTTATAATATAGCTATGAATTTAGGACTAGTTCCAATTATGGGAATTCCTCTTCCGTTTTCGATTTGCCCGATATGGCTATTTGAGCAATCTACGATTTCTGCAAGCTGTTCTTGTGTTAGCCCCGCAATCTTACGGTATTTTTGCACATTTGCACCGAGTTTTTTGTACTCCAAAATCATCTACTCCTTATATAATAGTTATTTTACTCCATCATCCCCCGGATTTTAAGAAAGCATAAATCCAAAATACGCAGTAGAGGTGTGAGATCGGAAGAGCGT
>CALWAM010000070.1 GCA_944373135.1 uncultured Bacilli bacterium
CCCAGACATATTACTTAGTGGAGATCATGCGAAAATAAAAAAATGGCGAGAAGAACAACGAATAATTAAAACCCAAGAAAAGAGACCTGATTTATTAAAGTGAAGGTGTAATTATGAATTATAAAATAAAAAAAGAAAAAAGTCGTAAAAAATTAATTAATAATGACTGTAATATTGAAGGATATAAATTTTCTCCAATGAATAAAATTACTAAAGAGTTAGAGATTAAATCAATTACTATTTTAAATCCTCAAATGATTGAGAATATCTTATTATCTAAATTCAATAAAAAATTTAAAAATATCCTTCAACTAGCATACTTAGCTATGAATGATGAAGATGAATCAAATTGGGGGGCTATTGATATTGTCCTTGATGAAATGGCTAAATTTAAATCTCTAATAAAAAATAAGTATCAAAAATTTATTTCTAAAGAAAAAGCTAAAGAAATGCTTAACAAATTAAAGATAATTGAAAAAGAATTAGAATTAAAGCAGTTAGAAATAAATGCTAAATATGAAAAATTATCTCACGAAAGAAGTAGATAATAATAAAAATTAAATTATAAAATAATATTTATAGGGGGAATTATGATAATAAAAACAATTTTATTTTTTATTCTTTTAAATATTATCTTTTTAAAAACACCTAAAACCTTAAGAATTCTTCAACAAACAAAATATAATCAAAATAACAATTACTTAAAATATTCACTATTAAATTACCAAGATATATTTAATAAAACCAACATTATTATGCTAATATCATTAATAGTAGGATGTATATTTAATAATTTATTAGGTACTTTTTCTCTACTAATAACTATTTTATTAGGAATCTTAATAATTGAAAGAATTAGATATCAATTAACTATTGAAAAAATTAAATATCCATTAGTTATCAATAATCCAACAAGAGTAATTGTTATATTTTTTTCATTATTAATTTTATTACTTATAATATCTTATATATTTCTACCTCAATATACAAATTATTTATTAATAATTACTTATTTATTTTATTTTCTTAATTTTATAATTATATACATTCTTAATTTAATAAATATTCCTCTTAAGCGTATCGCCTTAATTACTATGTATTTATTAGCTTATAAAAAAATTAAAAAAGTTTCATCAGCAAAAAGAATATTAATAATAGGTAACAATAAAGAACATACTTTATATATATTAAAACAAATATTAAAAGAAGATTATTCTCTAACTTGTATTAATTATAATTATGAAGAAGAACTATATTTTAAAATCATTAAAGAATTGCACTTTAACGATGATTATATAATTACTACTCTAAATAATAATATTAACTACAAAAGACTAATTAAGATATTTAATCCAACTTATATAATAATAAATGATTTATTAAATAGTAATTGTAATATTCAGAATATACTAAATCAATATCAAAAAACAGTAATAATAGATATTAAGTCTTATAATTTTTATAAAAAGAAACTAAAGAATAAGAAAAATATAATTACTTATGGATTAAAGAATAAAGAAGCTACTATAAATGGTAAAGATTATTATTTAGACTTTAATAAGTCAAATCTCATAGTATCAATAAATAACCAAATACTTAGTATTGAAACAAAACTTTTAGGTAAAAATAATTTACTTAATATTATAGCCGTAATTGCTGTTTGCTATCAACTAAAAATGGATTATAATATTTTAATTAAGCAACTAAATAATCTCAGTCCTGAGCCTCATAATTTAAATATTTATCAAAAAAACAATTATTATTTATTAGATGATACTAAGAATAATAATATTCATTTAGTAAATAACTCTTTAGAAGTATTAAATAAGTTTAAAGGAATGAAAATCATTGTAACTCCTGGATTTATTAATGCTAAAAAAAAGGAATATACATATATATCAAAAAATATAGCATCAGTAGTTGACTATGTTATTTTAATCGGTGAAAATCAGACCAAAATAATTTATCAAGAATTAATAAAAAATAATTTTAATAAAGATCATATTTTAATAACTAATGATTTATATGAGTCATATAAGTTAGTATCTTCGCTTTCTTCTGGATTTAATACTTGTGCTTTATATGAAAATGATTTATTAGATATTTATAGTGAAAAAACTAAAATAAAATAAATACTTAAAAAATATATATTAAAATTTATATAAATATAGTATAATTTAACTAAGGAAGTGGTATTTATCGAAAGTTATTTATTTTGGTTAATAGTTATAATAATCTTAACTATTTTAGAAGTTACAACGGTTAATTTAGTATCGGTATGGTTTATCATAAGTGGTATTGTTTCATTAATAACTTCATTTATATATGATTCATTTATCCTTGAATTTACTATTTTTGTAATCGGGGGAATTATCTTAATGTTAATAACCAAACCATTATTAGATAAAAAGTTAAAACGAACAAGTTTAGATTATCTTGATTTATTAGTTGGTAAAATTGGAAAAGTTACTGAGCCAATTACACCTGATTCAATTGGCGAGGTATATGTAGATGGCAAAAGATGGAGTGCTATTGCTGATGAAGAAATCAAAAAAGATGAAAATGTTGTAGTTTTAAGTTTAGAAGGCGTAAAACTAAGAGTTAGAAAGGAAAAATAAATATGGAATTATTAATTGTTATTTTAGTTTTATTAGGTATTATAATTATTCCTAATATTAAAATTGTCCCACAAGCGGAAAGTTATGTAATTGAAAGGTTAGGATCATACTTTACAACCTGGAAAAATGGTTTACATATGAAAATACCATTTATTGATCGTATTGCTAATAAAGTAGTTTTAAAAGAAATTGTAAGAGACTTTGCTCCTCAACCAGTTATCACTAAAGATAATGTTACAATGCAAATTGATACAGTTGTTTATTTTCAAATAACTGATCCCAAATTATTTACGTATGGAGTAGATTATCTAATTAGCGCGATTGAAACATTAACTGCAACAACATTGAGAAATATTATTGGTGAATTGGAACTTGATCAAACCTTAACAAGTCGTGATGTCATAAATACTAAAATGCGTGCTATTCTAGATGAAGCTACTGATCCTTGGGGAATAAAAGTTAATCGTGTTGAAGTAAAAAACATTATTCCGCCACGTGACATTCAAGACGCTATGGAAAAACAAATGCGTGCTGAAAGAGAAAGAAGAGAAAAAATTCTTCAAGCTGAGGGTGAAAAGAAATCATCAATTTTAATAGCTGAAGGTGAAAAAGAAAGTGCTATTTTAAGAGCTGAAGCCCAAAAACTTAGTCAAATAAAAATAGCTGAAGGTGAAGCTGAGGCTTTACTAAAAATCAAAACGGCTGAAGCTGAAGGAATTAAATTATTAAAAGAAGCCAAAGCTGATCAAAGTGTTTTAACTCTAAAAAGCTATGAGACTTTAAAGGAAATGGCTAATGGTCAATCTACTAAAATAATAATTCCTAGCGAATTACAAGGAATTGCCAATTTTGCTACCGCTTTAAGTGAATTAACTAAAGATAAAAAATAAAATAATTAAGTAGATAAGTGTCAATGCTAACTTATCTACTTTTTAAATTGCGCACAATTGTGGTATAATAAAAATATAAGAGAATAATAAAAGCTTAAAGGAGTAATTATATGGCTAAGAGAAAAAAGAAGAAAAAAAGCAATAATCAAGTCAAACATCATAAAAACCAATCTAACCATAAAAAAAATATAAGTAAGAAAAAAAATTCTCAAACTAAAATAAGAACCCAATCTAATAAAAAGCCAGTAATGAGAACTACAAGTAAAAAAATAACTAACAGTTTAACAGAAAGCAAGTCTCAAAACAAACCAGTTGTTGAATCTATCGATATAAAAGATAATGAAAATTTAATGGCCGACGATTTTGTTAAAGAATTTGCTCCTAATTACTTTAAGATTGCTATCTCATCTATTATATGGGCTGTTATAATAATTATTATTGCCATTTGGTCTATAGATATATATCGAATAGTAAATCATGAAGATCCTAAACTTTGCTTATCAAAAACTATTTATGAGTATGATGATGGAACAATTACAGAGTGTAATGGCTTAGGATATAATATATATCATTATGAAAGAGATAAAGAAGATAAATACATCTTTCGACCATTTTTTATTAAATATGATGTTGAAAAATAAGTAATAATTTAAAAAATTATATAACTTTAAAATAAAAAGATTATTAAATCTATTTTATCTTTGTTTAAATATCAATGTTAAAATCTTTAAACATACAAATT
>CALWAM010000071.1 GCA_944373135.1 uncultured Bacilli bacterium
TTGCTAATTCACAACTAACATCATTCCATCCTAATTTTAAAGCACTATTATAATTAATTTTTTTAACTCTTAAAGAGTGCAGATATTTCCGTTTAATATCTTTATTATTCATATCAAAATTACTTACATATTCTAAAAAAACACTATCCATACTATTCCTCCCCAATAAAAAAAGATAATACCAAAAGGACGAAATCTTCGTGGTACCACCTTTATTTATAGTTATAACTATCTCTCATGAAATTAACGCTTATCTAACGATCAAATTCCCAAAGCAACCTTCCTTTACAATTTATATCTAATTCCACCACCAATAGACTCTCTAAAATAAATTAATAAAGTACTCCTCTTTTTTCATCACTTGTTATAAAAAAATTATACTAAACATTTTTAAAAAAAACAACTAGTAATGAATAAAAATATATAGTATAATTATTAAAGAATAGAAAGAGGTCTTAGCATGTTAAAAAATTTTGATTATGATAATGTCCCAGTTGTAGATATAGTTAATGAAATTATTATTGATGCCGTAAAAAGAAGAGCATCAGATATCCATTTTGATCCAACTCCAACTACATTAAATGTTCGAATCAGAATAGATGGCGAATTAGTCGATTATGCTAAAATACCTTATAGTGTAAAAAAGAATCTATCAACAAGAATTAAAATAATTTCTAATATGAATATAACCGAAACCAGGTTACCTCAAGATGGTGCCATAAAGACCACTTTAGAGGGAATGAACCTTGATATGCGTGTATCTTCTTTACCAATTGTTGATGGTGAAAAAATAGTTATTCGTATTCTTGATTACTCAATGAGTATGCAAGGCTTAGAAACTTTAGGATTCAGTGAAGAAAATTTAAATAAAATCAAAAAAATGATTACAATTCCTAATGGTATCATTTTAGTAACTGGAGCAACCGGAAGTGGTAAATCAACAACAGTTTACTCTATATTACAAAAGTTAAACCGTCCAGAAAGCAATATAATTACTGTTGAAGATCCAGTCGAAATGAAAATACCAGGTATTAATCAAGTACAAGTAATGAGTGAAATTGGCTTAACATTCGCTAGCGCATTAAGAAGTATATTACGTCAAGACCCCGATATCATAATGATTGGAGAAATTCGTGATGACGAAACAGCTAGAATAGCTACTCGTGCATCCATAACAGGTCATTTAGTACTATCCACTATCCACACCAATAACTCCCTAAACACTATCGAAAGATTACTAGATATGGATGTTGAAAGGTACCTACTAGGTTCAGCCTTAGAAGGTATCATATCCCAAAGATTAGTAAAAAAGTTATGCCCTAAATGTCGGCGCTTAAGAAAAGCTACACCATACGAAATAAATGTTATAAAAAAGGTTTTAAATACTGACATTACGGAATTATACAACCCAGTCGGCTGTGATGAATGCTTAAATGGTTATATAGGCAGAATACCAATTCATGAAGTATTACAAATTAATCAAGAAATACGCGATGCTATCACTAATAATATCAATAAAGAAAAACTACGAGAATTAGTATATAAAAAAGCAAATACAACTTCTATCTTAGAAGACGGCTTAAAAAAAGCTATAAATGGCATAACATTATTTGCTGAAATATTAAGAGTAACAGATATTGAAGAAGATTTAGGCGAAGACGACGAAGAATTAAAACAAACCTTACTTGGCAAAAATATTATCAAAGAAAATAAAGAAGATTATGAAGTCCTTTAGTCATAATCTTCTTTTTATATATAACTTAATAAATTACCAATAATATTTTGAAAATAAAATACGATAAGTGTTCCACTAATTAAAAATGGCCCATAAGGTATTTCTTTATTACTATTTTTAATTACTACATAAACGGCATAAGGAAAAGCCATAAACGATCCAATAACTAATGATGTAAAGGCTAACTGTAATCCTAAAACTACTCCAATAAAGAAAGACAATTTAATATCTCCTCCACCTAAAGATTCTCGCTTAAACATCTTATCCCCTATAAATTTAATTAATAACATAAACATAAATAATACTATACCCGATATCAAAGATAAAACCATAACTTTAAATCCAAAATAATACCATTTTAAACTAAGTATTAGTATACTACCAATTACTATTGGACTATCCAAAATAATGTAATATCTAAAATCACTAACATAAATAATAACTAAAATAGAAGAAATAATACACGCTGCTAAAAATTCATAAGATAAACCATACTTAGCATAAGCTAACCCAAACAATAAACCTGTAAATAATTCGATAAATGGGTATATAATTGATAACTTTTTACGACAATAACGACATTTACCTTTCAAACTTATATAACTAACAACCGGTATTAAATCATACCACCTTAAAGGATGGTTACATCCTTCACAGTGACTACCAGGTTTAATAATCGACTCACCTTTTGGTAATCTACTTCCCACTACTAAGAAAAATGAACCAAAAATCATTCCCGCTACTACATAAAATAAAACCATAAAACCATCCTAACTAATTTCTTGATAAAAGTTAAACATCGGAACAACAACCGCAATTAAAATTAAACCTACTACAACAGCTAACATAACAATAAGTACCGGCTCTATTAAACTTTTTATACTCTCTACAATACTTTTATGTTGTACTTGATAATAACTACTAACACGCGACATCATTTCGGCTAATTGCCCAGTTGATTCACCAGTAACAATCATATAATAAGCAACATCTGGAACAGCCCAATGCCCTTTAAATGCTTCGCTTATTTTCTCTCCTTTTGCCACATTATCAATTGTTTGAAACATAATTTCCTTATATACTTCATTATTAGTAATTTTACTTAAAATATCAATTGAATCAGTAATATACACATTATTTTTTAATAATGAGGCAAAAGTTTTCGTAAATATAGTCATTTCATTATAAATAATAATTTTACCCAGTATTGGTATTTTCATAATAATAACTTGAACAATTTTTCTAAAAGCTTTAATTTTTTTATACATATATATTAATACCGCTACAACAATAACTATCGCCATTAAAATTAAAATTATATTTGATTGTAAAAAAGCACTTAAATCAAGTAAAAATGAAGTAAGTCCAGTAACTTCAACTCCCATCGATTTATAAATATCTACAAACTGTGGAACTATATATAACATAATAAATGTTATAACCCCAATAGCAAACACTAATACAACCGAAGGATAAGTCATTGCCGTTATCATTTGTTTTCTTGTTTTTTCCATCTCATCATAATAATTAGCCATATCTTCCAAAGTTTCTTCTAAAGCTCCACTAGCTTCTGCCGCTTTTAACATATTAATCAGTAAATTTGGGAAAATATGTCCTTGCTTTTCTAGGGCTCTAGAAAAAGTTTCTCCCATTGTTAATTCATAGGCAACAGCAGCCATCGTTCTTTTTTTTCTTTTATTCTTTCCCATTTGATTAACTAATATTTTAATAGCATCGTTAAGTGTTAATCCTGCTTTAATATATGTAGCAAGTTGAGTTAACCAAAAGGTTAAATCTTTAGTATTCCATCTGCCGCTATTTAATGAACCTTCACCATAAACAAAATCTAACCATTTATTATTTACAATACTATATACTTCATACCCTTCATTAAGAAGATATGAATTAACATCAGCTTTGGAAAAAGCTGTAAATCTATCCTTAATAAGCTTTCCATTTTTAGCTTTAACAATATATTCAAAGACTTTCGCTTTATCGCCCTTTTTAACCTCTTCAGTTGCCAATTCTTTAAGTAATAAAGCTTTTTTCTTTTCAAGTATCGCCATTTTTTTAGGAGATATCGGTTTTATAACTTCTTCTTTTGTTTTAATAACCTTTTTTTTAGTACCTTTATAAACAACATCTACTCCTCTTGCTGAAGCATTAAATAAAGATCTTAACGGTCCCACAATTCCATTTAAAAAGCCTAAAAAAGCATATTTAAATATTAAGATAAAACTAAATAATATATCTACTAAAACAGAAGAAACCTTAACCATTTAAATACCTCCTTTATTCTTATATAAAAATTATACCATATAGTATATTTTCCTCCAATATAACAATTAACCAAAATA
>CALWAM010000072.1 GCA_944373135.1 uncultured Bacilli bacterium
CATATGGGCTTGGTATAAAAATTGCGGGAACTTTTAAAGCAATTATTTCCGAAATAGTTGAAGCTCCTGCTCTTGTTACTAGTAAATCTGTTGTTTTTAATAAACGTGGTAAATTATCAAAGTATGGATATATTACCACATTAGAAGGATATGATTCTTTAATAAATTCTTCATAATAATTTTTACCAGTAATATAAATTATTTGATAATCATGTTTTTCTTTTAAGAATTCTTTCATTTCATGGTTTATTGTCATACTTCCTAAGCTACCACTTACAATAGTTATTAACGGCTTAGTTGGATCTAAATTTAATTCTTTTTTAGTTAAAGCAATGGCACTTTTAGCTTTTTCTCCACAAGGGTTTCCACTATAGAATGTTTTTTCTTTAGGAAAGTATTCTAAAGACTTTTCAAAGGATACACCTATTAAAGTAGCGTTTTTGGCTAAAGATTTATTGGTTTTTCCTGGAATGCTATTTTGCTCATGTAAAAATGTTTTTACACCTAATTTTTGGGCTGCTTTAATTACTGGATATGTCACATATCCACCTACGCCTAAAACAATATCAGGCTTAAAATCTTTAATGATTTTTAAACTTTTTTTATAAGCCTTATATATTAAATATATATTTTTAACATTTTGTATCATTTTGGTTTTGGAAAGCCCATATATTTCTAAAGGTATATATTTAATATTATATTGAGGAATAATATCCTTCTCCATTCTATTATGCGTACCTATATATAGAACTTCTAAATTTTTTTCTTTTTCTTTAAATTTATTTATGATAGCTAAAGCCGGATAAATATGACCTCCTGTACCACCTGCAGTTACAATAATTTTCATTTATTAATCACCTATTAATATTATACTATATTTATTATTTATTTAGGATTATTAGTAAATAATGTTGTCAAAAAAACTGTGTTTTTATACATTTATTTATGTATTACTTTATTTTAAGCTACTTAAAAGCCTAATATATACTATAAAATATTAACGATATACTACACATTCGACATAGTGACTCTTGTCTAGCGATAAAATAAAAAGATACCTACAAGTATCTAATTAATATCCTTTTACTCCTTCTAAGGATTCATCTTCTTTTATGTAAGTATCAACATCAACTATTGTAAAATCATCTTTAGTATTTCTTATAATTACGGTTTTAATACCAGAATTAATAATCATTCTTTTACATAAAGCACAGGGATTAGCATTTTCAACATATGAATCATCAAAATGATTTTTCCCAACTAAATAAAGTGTACTACCTATCATATCTCTTCTACTAGCACTAATTATAGCGTTTTGTTCAGCGTGAACGCTGCGACATAATTCATATCTTTCCCCTCTAGGAATTTTTAATTTTTCTCTAGTACACACTTTTAAATCACAGCAATTCTGTCTACCACGAGGAGCTCCAACATAGCCGGTAGAGATAATCTCATCATTATTAACTATGACAGCTCCAAAATTTCTTCTTAAACAAGTGCCTCTTAAAGAAACACTTTCAGCAATGTTTAAATAATAATTATGTTTGTCAACTCTATTCATATATACTCCTTATCTATCTAATTGATTAGCTAGTTGATTATTATTTATCTTTATAGTTTTATCATTATTTTCTGGAGTTGTAACAGTAATTAAACTATTATCTTTTTTTATAAAGGAAAAGACATGTTCAAGGTATTCTGTATCTCCAGGTAGTTCTTCACGATAATAAAGCCAGTTATCTTGATATTCATCATATAAATCTTTAGTTTTAGTTCCAGAATTGTAAGCTTGAACAGCAACCGGTATATTATAATCACAATATTGTAAATAATTAGCCATTATCATGCATCCTACTTTTACATTATAATTTAAATTATAGAGATTTTCTAAGGATACATTAATTGTTTCATAATTATTTGTTTCATGATTATAAGCTGTTAAATCTTTACCTACCCAATTCCATGATCCTTCAACTTGAATTTGAAATAAACCTAATGCTCCAGAGTTATTTATTTCTTCGCTATGAATAGTATTTTCTTGGGTAGCTATGGCTATCATTAAATTAGGATCGATTCCATACATTTTAGCATATTTCGTTATAACTTCAGTATATTGGCGAGTTGTTTCAGCTCTATCTGATAAAGAACGATCTTCATATGTAAAATCAAAAGTATCAGTTACAGTATCATTTTCTTGACTTAATGGTTGTTCAGCAAAAGGTTCATAATAATAAATAGCATTACTAAAATAATTATCGGCAAGTAAGGATTCGTCTTGATTAGAAATTGAATAAGTCTTTTTAAGATCATTAACTTTCACATCTTTGTCACTAGCTAAAATTTTATTTGATAAAGTAAATATAGTAATAGCGGCAGCTAAAGAAGAAGTTAAAGCTAGGACTTGTCTTTTAAACTTATTCTGACGAGAAACTTTACTTTGAGCGTTTTTTCTGTTTCTTTCTATTTGATAATATAATACGCGATTTACATTGTAATATCTAATTATTTGTTTGTCCCCTATTTCACGAATTTTATACGGAGCTTGGGTTCTTGTTAATTCTCTAAATAAAGTTTTAGCATCATTTAGATGAATTAATCTTGGTTTATTTTTTAAATACCATTTACAAGTTAATTGGTTTATTTTTTGATTAAAAGTAAATTCTACATATTCCATACTATGCTCCTTTCAAATATTTATCTACTAAATCCCACTCATATTCATTTTCAAGCGGTTTTATCATTATTTTACCATCGTTAATTTCATATTTAGAAGCTAAAACTTCTTCTTTGTTATTGATATCTACTGTACCATCGGTATAAACAATATAATTATCATTTTGATGAGTAAATAGTCCTATTATTTGACAAGTTATTAAATTATTATTTTGATCAAGCAATTGAAAATTCATAATAATCACCTTATGAATGATAACATAAAGCGTTTTTTTTAACAATTGTTATTTTACGGATAGTTAAAGTTAAAGGGGAAAATAAGTAAATATTATGTATAATTTTAACTATTTTTTTAAATTATTTAAATTTACCTTTGTATAATGATTATAGAGGTGTTAGTATGGCTTTCTTTAAAAATGATGATGACAGTGAATTAGATTTTATTGGTACGAAAGATATCAGGGAAATGTATGATAAAATTGGCTTTATTTCACCAAGCGGTATTTTTTATTTTGTAAGGAATTATGGTGTTGCAGAAGGAAGCCATGGGTTTTGGGCTACACAATTTTTAGCAATGAATAAATTGCCACATAAAATGTTTAATTATATTACCAATACCGCAATTTTAATAAAAGACTATGGATTTGTTATGTTAGTAGAAAGTCCTGATGGTAAAGGAATTGAGTACACCCATTATGGTAATATGAGTAATGAACAACAAGAAATTATAAATGGTTTATTAGAATATTATGCGTTAAAAGAAGACAGACAAAATAAAAGATAAAACATAGTAATAATAGATAATTCATATAATTTAACATGGTGATATCATGAAGAAACTAGATGTTAAATTAATATTTGTATGCATATCTTTAGCAATTTTCGGGATTGTCATGATATATTCTTCTAGTAATATTTGGGCAGATTATAAATTTGATGATCCTTTTAAATACGTGAAAAATCAGTTATTGTTTTTATGCTTAGGGATAATTTTAATGTTTATATTATCCAAAATAGATTATAATTTTTATAAAAAAAAGAGTAATTTAATATTATTGGGAACTTTCCTGCTTCTTATTTTAGTTTTAATACCCGGAATAGGAAAAGTACGTAATGGAGCAAGAAGTTGGTTCGGCATTGGACCATTTGGTATTCAACCAAGTGAAGCGGCAAAAATAGCATTAATTATTTTTGTTGCTAAGTATTTAGAAAAAAATGATAAGAATATTAAAAGTATTATAAAAGGAGTTTTTCCTATTTTAATGGTCATTGGCATTTTTTTTGCTTTAATTATGCTAGAACCAGATTTTGGTACCGGCATGGTAATAGTAATAACTTTAATTACCATTATTTTTATTTCGGGAGTTAAGTTTAATTTCTTTATAAAATGTGGCTTTATT
>CALWAM010000073.1 GCA_944373135.1 uncultured Bacilli bacterium
GATGATTATGAAATACTTTTAGATAGGTTCATTAATTATGTTAGCAATTATGATATTAATATATTTAATAAATGTCACTTAATTTTTGGAGCTGTAATAGCTATTTATCTATATGGTAAGTATCAAGAAGATAATGACTTTTTTAGAGTTATTACAAAAATGCATGAAGCAATTAATAAACAAAGTATACTTAGCTGTTTCCGAATGATAGGTTTAACTGGTAAAGTAAGCGATTTTGATCTTTTAGAAAAATATTTAACAAAAGTCATTAATGACTTTATTCTTGAAAATACAAATAAACGTTCTCGATAATTAGGCAAGAAAAAAAGGAAATTATTTTCCTTGTAATCTATTTAATAAATCGATTTTAAACATATCTTTAGCAGCATTAGTTGAAGAAATCATGATACCTTTATAAGTAGATAATTCAGATTTATGGCCTTCTATTAATATATGCTCTGGTGATATAGTTTCTAAAATTACCATTTGTTCTTGTTCATATACTGTATAATGTAACTTTATTTCACCATGAACTTGAGCAAATCTTTTATCACTTGGTAATTTAAGTTCATACTTTTTAGTATGATTTTTTTTGTTTTGGGAAATTAGTTCACCAACAAACTCCCCATTTCTTAAATCGGGATAGTATTCAAAATTTAACTTTTTGAATGCTAACATATTATATTTTTTTAAGGCCCTTTCTAGTTTTCTAAATTCATTTTCATCGATATAATCTAAAATATACCCTTTCATTATTATACCCCCTTATTTATGTAGATTATAGCATAAAATATCGATAATGTCAAATTTGGTCTTTTTTTCTTATATTTTATGCATTAAATATATTAATATTATAACATAAAGTTATTTAAAAAGCAAAACTATGTTTGCTTAATTATTTCAATTATGGTACATCCATCATTTGTTCCATCAATGTAATATTTTTTAATACGTTTATCTCTTTTTAATAATTCATGAGTTTTTTTTCTTAATGCTCCAGTCCCATGGCCATGTATTATCACAGCTTTATAGATGCCTTGTTTCCAACACTCATAAATAAATTCATCAATAAGGGTTGGAATTATAGCGGTTATTTCGCCATGTAGATCTAAGGATGGTAAAATATTTAAAAAAGGATTATTTGCCACTTGCTTCATACAATTTATTTACTTCGTCTATTTTGGGAATAGAAAGGCGCGCTCCGACGGTTTTTAAAGATAAGCCTGCGGCAATATTTCCATATTTAACGGCCTTTTCAACATGACCTCCAGCAGCAATTACATAAGTAAATGCGCCGTGGAATATATCGCCTGCTCCGGTTGTGTCAACAACTGGTTTAATGTCTAAAGCGGGACTTATTTTAATTTCATTATTTATTTTATATACAGCACCTTTATCTTCTAAAGTAATAACGATTTCTTGTTTCTCATATTTTTGAATTAATTGTGAGAAAACATTTATAATACTTTTGGGATTGGCATAGTCAATCTTGATTCCGGTTGCTGCTTCAGCAAAATCTTTAGAACATACTAAATAATTTACTTTCTTACATAAATTGGATATTTCGTCAGTATAACGACCAGCATCTATTATAGTGATGGCTTTGGGATATTTTTCAATGGTATTTCTTGAGGCAACAACATCATGGCCATCAACTAAAATAACATCAGGTGTAAAGTCAAAATCATATTTCTTTAATTTAGGATATTGATCTGCAACGTTTAAGACAGTCCGAGTTTGATTTTTGGAATTTATTATTATTAAGCTAATTGTAGTATCATTATCATATGATGTTTCCATATAACGAGTATCGACCCCTACGCTTTCAAATTCCTTTTTAATACGATTACCAAAAACGTCATTACCTACAACACCAGCAAATGTAGTACTAACGCCCCATTTGCCTAACAAATAGGCGGCATTAGCAGCAGGGCCTCCACCACAGGCTATCTTATTTATAAATCTGGTTTTACTGTTTTCCTTAGGAAATTCATCAACCTGCAATGATATATCATATGAGGAATGTCCAATACATAATACTTTTATCATTTTATCACCTTAATTCTTTCATTTTCGCCAATATTTGGGCTTGAGCAGCAGCTATTTTAGCTACGGGAATACGGTATGGAGAGCAGGAAACATAGTCTAAATTATTATTATGGCAAAATATAATACTAGTTACATCTCCAGCATGTTCTCCACAGATACCTAATGTTATGTTAGAGTTTGTTGATCTTGCTTTATTAACGGCTATTTTAATTAATTCCCCTACTCCTTCTTGGTCTAAACTTGCAAAGGGGTCTAATTTAAAAATATTTTTTTGGTAATAATCTTTTAAAAACTTACCAGCATCGTCACGTGAAAATCCATAGGTCATTTGGGTTAAATCATTAGTCCCAAAAGAGAAAAATTCGGCATGTTTAGCTATTTTATTCGCGGTAAGAGCGGCCCTTGGCAATTCTATCATTGTCCCAATTTTATAATTTACTTGAACGTTATTTTTACTTATGATATCATCGACAGTCTTGGTTATAATTTGTTTTAAATAAGCAAGTTCTTTTTCATCACATATTAGAGGAATCATTATTTCGGGATAGACTTTTAATCCTTCATTTATAATATCTATTGCCGCTTCTATTACCGCAGTAGTTTGCATAACTATTATTTCGGGATAAGTTATCCCTAAACGACACCCACGATGACCCATCATCGGATTAAATTCCTTTAAAGAAGCGATTCTTTCTTCTAATTTAAGAGGAGTTATTTTTAAGCTTTTAGCTAATTGTTTAATTTCTTTTGATGTCTTAGGCAAAAATTCATGTAATGGTGGATCCAAATATCTAATTACTACTTCTTTGTTATTCATAATTCTAAATAAAGATTTAAAATCTTCTTTTTGATATGGCATGATATCGGCAAGAGCTTTTTCTCTTTCTTCTTTAGTATTAGAAAGAATCATTTTCCGGAAGTTAAATATTCTTTCTGGTTCGAAGAACATATGCTCTGTACGGCACAAACCAATTCCTTCAGCATTAAATTCTAAGGCTTGTAAGGCATCACGAGGATTATCGGCGTTGGCTCTAACAGAAAGTTTTTTTATTTCTTCGGCCCAACTCATGATTGTTTTAAATGGATTTGATAAAGAAGCATTTTCAGTTTCTATTTTTCCTTCATATACCAATCCTGTTGACCCATCGATTGATATATAATCACCTTCTTTAAGCACTTTACCTTGATTGGTTATTAATTGTTTTTTTAATTTGTTAAATGTTAAATCACTACATCCGGTTATACAACATTTTCCCATTCCTCGTGCTACAACAGCAGCATGAGATGTCATTCCCCCATGAATAGTTAACACACCACTTGCACTATTCATGCCTTCTATATCTTCAGGGGATGTTTCTAAAGTTACTAAAATGCTTGGTTCTTTTTTATTGGCTAATTCATTAACTTTAGCAACGGAAAAACAAATTTGACCGCTAGCTGAGCCAGGTGAAGCTGCTATTCCTTTAGCAATAGGTTTAGATTTAGCTAATTCTTCTTGTTTAAATGTTTTATGTAGTAATTGCTCTAAGCTATTGGCATCTATTTTTAAGATAGCTTCTTCTTTAGTAATTAATTTTTCATTAACTAAGTCAACTGCTATTTTAACGGCGGCTTCGCTGGTTCTTTTACCATTTCTAGTTTGTAAAATATATAAACGATTATTTTCGATTGTAAATTCCATATCTTGCATATCTTTATAATGTTGTTCTAATTTATTGGCTATATTAATAAATTCTTCATAAATATCAGGCATGATTTTTTTTAACTCATTAATTGGTTTAGGAGTCCGAATTCCAGCAACAATATCTTCTCCTTGAGCATTAATTAAAAATTCTCCATATAATTCATGCTCGCCTGTAGCGGGGTTTCTTGTAAAGGCAACACCCGTTGCCGAATTATTACTCATGTTAC
>CALWAM010000074.1 GCA_944373135.1 uncultured Bacilli bacterium
CATGGTGTAAAGGTGCTCCACCTCTTAATTTAGGAAGTAAAGATGCGTGAACATTAATACACCCAAGTCTAGGATAATTAATTAATTCTTCAGGAATTATTTGACCATATGCACAGGTAATTATAATATCAGGTTTTTCGGTAATAATACTTTCATAATCTTCTCTTATTTTAATGGGTTGAAAGACTTTTATTTTATTAGCTAAAGCTAATTTTTTTATTGGAGAATAAGTTAATTCATTTTTTCTCCCTACTTTTTTATCCGGTTGAGTTACAACTAATGATACTTCATAATTGTCAATTAAGCCTTGTAAAACTGGAACAGCAAATTCTGGTGTTCCCATAAAAACTATTTTCATTTAATCACTCTTTCTATATATTATTTGGATTTAAATCTATCTCAATATAAACATTTTTCAAATAAACAAAAATATTATCTAATTCTTTTAAAGTTTTATACAACTTACTATCGTATTTATACTTTATTAATATTTGAAAACGATATGTATTATTTTTCCGGAATATGGCAGCTGTTGTTGGTCCTAAAATAATTGTAGTATTTTCTAGGTGATTTTGCAAATAATTTGCGACATGTTGAGATTCCTTTTGGGCCAATTCATAATCTTTGCTAATTACTTTTATACTTACTAAATAATAATATGGAGGATAAGAAAGTTTTTTTCTTATTTTCATTTCATAATTATAAAACTGTTCGTAGTTTTGATTCTTAACACAATTTAAAGTATAATTATTAGGATTATAAGTTTGAATTATTACTTCACCAGGGACATTTGCTCTTCCGGCACGGCCAGCAGCTTGAGTCAAAAGAGAAAATGTTCTTTCACTACTGCGAAAGTCAGGAATATTAAGGGAAGCATCTCCATTTATTATTCCTGCTAAAGTTGCATTAGGAAAATCTAAGCCTTTACTTATCATTTGGGTACCTAATAAAATATCATACTCTTGATTTTTAAATTTAGTTATTATTTTTTCGTGACTTCCTTTTTGACTAGTTGTATCCGTGTCCATACGGACTACTCTGGCTGTTGGAAACATCTTAACTAATTCATTTTCAAGTTTTTCGGTTCCTAATCCTAAATAATTTAAAGCTTCTTCATGACATGATGGGCATTTAAGGGGCTTTAAAATCGTATATCCACAATAATGGCAGCGTAAATTGTTAGATGATTTGTGATAAGTTAAAGATATATCACAGTGGGGGCATTTATAAACGTACCCGCAATTTTGACAACTAATAGTTGTTGAATAACCGCGACGATTTAATAAAAGAATTATTTGCTCTTTTTTATTTAAACGATCTATTATTTTTTCTTTTAGAATAGAACTAATGATTGGATTACGTTTGCGCATTTCTAAGGACATATCAACTAAAGTAATATTAGGTAATGAAGATATACCTACTCGATTATTTAAGGTTACCAATTCGTAAACGCCTTTTTTCGCGCGGGCCATTGTTTCTAATGAAGGTGTCGCGCTACCTAAGACTAAGGGACAATTATGATAATTAGAACGAAAGATGGCGATATCTAAAGCGTGGTACCTTGGATTCGAATCTTGCTTATAAGTTTCGGAATGTTCTTCATCAATTATTATTATCCCAATATTAGTTAATGGAGTAAATATGGCACTTCGTGTTCCAATAACAATTTTAATCTGATTGTTAAGGATTTTTTGATATTCATCTTGTTTTTCACCATCTGATAAAGCACTATGAAATATTGCAACAATATTCCCAAATCGATCATAAAAGCGATTTACGATTTGTGCCGTTAAGGTTATTTCAGGAATCAATAATAAGCAGTTGCGGCCATCTTTTATAACCTTTTCTATTAAATTCATGTAAACTTCGGTTTTACCAGAACCAGTAACGCCATGTAAAAGAATAGTTTTACTTTTATTGGCATAACTATAAATTTTATTAACGGCTTTTTCTTGTTCTATTGTTAATTTAGGAGGGATTAGATCTTGATTTTTGTGGTGCTCTAACCGATATTTTTGAATATATTCTTCTTTAACAAGTTTATTTTTAATCAATTCATTTAAAGCATTGGATGCGTAATCTTTTTTTAATACTTGTTTTTTTTGTAATAATATAGTAAGTATTTCATTTTGTTTTATCTTCCGTTTATTATTATTTATAAATGATCTTACTTGCTCTACAGAAGAATTTAAAGATATATATATATCATATTTAATTAAATTATGGTGTTTATCCTTGATTTTAAGATTACTTGGTAACATTGTTTGATAAGCAGTTATTTTGGTACATAAAGTTTTTTCTTGAAGATAATTACCAATAAGTAAAAGTTCATCATTAAGTATTAAAAAATCATCGACAATACTATCAATACTTTTTAATTCATAATTATGGGGTTGTTCATTTGTAATATTAATGACAAAACCATTAATTAATTTATTGCCAAATGGCACCTTAACTTTCATTCCTTTGGTTATTTTGTTTTTTAAAGAAGAAGGAATAAGATAGAAAAATGATTTATCGATACTCTTAGCATTATATTCTACTAATACTTCCGCAATCATTATTATTCCTCCTTTTTTAAAAAAGCAACAATTTAATGTTGCTTATCTAGCCTCTTCTTGAGCTCTAGTTTCTCTTATAACCGTAATTTTTATGGTGCCCGGATATTTCATTTCGCTTTCAATTTTTTCTTTTATTTGACGAGCAATTTTATAACTAGCTAAATCATCTATTTCATCAGGCTTAACGATAACACGAACTTCTCTTCCAGCTTGCATCGCAAAAGTTTTTTCGACACCTTCAAATGAATTACCAATGTTTTCTAGTTGCTCTAAACGTTTTACATAATTTTCGATTGAATCATTACGAGCTCCCGGACGAGCTGCAGATAAAGTATCAGCAACTTGAACTAATACTGCAATAACACTCTTGGCTTCTGCATCGCCATGATGGGACATTATAGAATTAATTACAACTTCATCTTCATGATATTTCTTTGCTATTTCTTCCCCTATTTCAACATGACTGCCTTCGATTTCATAATCAATAGCCTTACCTATGTCATGTAATAAACCAGCTCTTTTAGCTAAATTAATATCTTCTCCTAAATCGGAAGCAAGTAGGCCACAAAGATGGGCAACCTCTTTAGAATGTTGTAAAGCATTTTGTCCATAACTAGTTCTAAAATGCAATTTACCAATAAGATTTACTAAATTAGGATCTACTTTATTAATGCCTAGTTCAAATAAAGCTTCATTTCCTAATTCAGTAATTTTGGTTTGCATATCCTTACATACTTTATCATAAACTTCTTCAATTCTTCCTGGATGAATTCTGCCATCCTTAATTAACGTTTCAATGGTAATTTTAGCAATTTCGCGACGATAAGGATCAAATGATGAAATAACAATAGCTTCAGGTGTATCATCAATAATTAAATCAACACCAGTAACCGCCTCTAAAGTACGAATATTTCGTCCTTCGCGACCAATTAAGCGGCCTTTCATTTCATCATTGGGTAAGGAAATTGTACTTACGGTTTGTTCACTAACAACATCATTGGCATAACGTTGCATATTAGAAACAATTAAAGCTTTAGCTTTTTCATGAGCGATTAATTTTGCTTCATCTTCTTGCTCCCTAATGTATGCCATTATTTCTTTGCTCATTCTTTCTTCAACACGTTTCATAATTAAATCATGAGCTTTTTCTTTTGAAATTTTTGCAATTTTTTCTA
>CALWAM010000075.1 GCA_944373135.1 uncultured Bacilli bacterium
AAGTGTAATAAGAATGCAAATCATTATATAAATCTTTAATGCTTTTACTAACATAAATAGAATTAATAACGATTGAAGATTCTGAATCTCCGTATAATTGAAACTGAATTTTAGCTGAATCACTAGCATTAATAAATTTTTTAGAACTTTGATAAATTTCATAAGTATTATTAGCTTTTAAATTATAAAAGGTGTGATATAATTCTGTATTTACAGAAAAAATACCTATACGAAGTTTTACATCAGTTGTTGGAGTTATAGAAGTTCTTAAATAAATGATGTCATTTGCTAAAATATTAATATTTTCACAACCTAAATTAATATAACCACTTGAGCTTTGTGAATTTTTATTAATACTAATATTATTTGTTTTTTGATAAGAAATATTACTTGCTTGTAATACAGATAAATTGTTAATAGAATCACATTGAGGAAGGTTTTTACCACTCATATCAATTAAAGTAGTTTCATTATTATAAAAACTTTTTATTATAGGATTTTCATTTGAAGGATAAAAAAATCTAGCTAATATAATATCTTCAGGAATTTCTATTATTTTATTATACTGATTAGCAGAATTTACTAGAGGTATAGCAGTTCCATCATTTTTATATCCAAACAAAGTAGGATAAGCAGTAAAATTTGAAGTATTATTATAAATAATTTTTTGATTTTTAGAACAATAAAACTCATAAACATCATATTTATTATTAGAATTGATATATCCTGAAGAAGCTAAAGCTTTATTGTCTAATTTGTTTAAAATAATATTATCTAATTTATAATTATTTTCGAAGTTGTTATTAATTAAATTTGTTAATGTTTCTTCTTGAAAATATCCAATTGAAATGTAAACATTATTAAGAGAATTTGTATTAACAAACCCGATTTTATTAAAAGAGAAATATCCGTCAAATAAAAATTTTACAACTTCACCTTGATTAATTAAATTAGTTTCAGAACGAATAGTTTCTAAATCATTTATTAAATTTAGAGTAACATATCCATTTTTGCTATCTTTATTTCTAATTTCAATTACAATTTTTTTATAATTTTGTACTAAAAAATTATCTAAAGTTAAATCAGCTGTAATTGCCTGATTAAAAATTACATAATCTATTTGATGAATATTATTTTTAGCTTGGTATCTTACAGAATTTCCAGCATTTTCATGTGTATAACCTAAATAATCTACTCTTATATCTTCAAGTTCTGCATCACCTGAAGTAGAACCTTCAGGTAAAGATGACAAACTATCTACTCGTCCTTTTAATACATTAATTTCTCCAGATAAAGTATCAAATTTACTATTTACTAACGGTTCTAAAATAGCTTGAAGCTCTCCATTTTCAGCCATTTCATCTAATTTATTATTTATTTCTTCTTGCACATCTAAATTAGTAAAATAATTATCAACATAATTTTTTAATTGAACATAAAGTCCTTGAAGTTCTGCAACAGCTTGTCCGTTATTGTTAACAGTAGGAATAACGGTATTTTGAAGATAATCACATAACCACAAAAGTTGTTCTTCGTAAGACATTGAAACTAGATAAGATGAAGGAATAGCACCGATAGAACAACAAAATCTAGTAAAAGGTTTTAAAGAATTAATATCAATTTGTGGTGACGGTGGTATTAAATTAGTATTTTTTATATTATCCATAAAATTTATCTCCTTTCTAATATAAACCCATAAATAGGATATTTAATTCATTAATAATTTCTTCATCAATAGCGACAATAATTTCTCTGTATTCTTTCACAAGTCTTTGATTTGTAATTATAACACCGTTGTCACCTTCTTCATGTCTAGTAAATTTTTCAATAGTATTGCTTTCACTATTAGATGAAGTAGTAGTATTGTCCTTTATTGAAGTTTCTGTTTCACTTGCATTTGTATTAGAAGCGTAAGCACCATTTAATATATTTTGTTTTGATATTTGACCTTGAGGAGTGTCACTATTAACATTTAATCCACTAGCATTATTACTTGAATTTGAATTTGAATTTCCTTCATTTTTACCTGTACCAGTTATTTCTCTAGTATATTCTTCAGTAAAATCCACGTTTGATAATGGGTCATATTCTAAAAAATTTGAATAGATTTTTGGAAGTTGTCTTTCCATTATCTCTTGCATTTTAACTTTTGCATAGTGTTTAAAAAATGTAGGAGTCTCAAAAGCAATTTCTCGCATAAAATAGTGGTCTACAATTTTAGTAGCAAGACGGTCTTTACTCCAAACATTAAATTTTTCAATTTGAGAAATTTGAGTGGGTGTTAAATAATTTGCAATGTCATAGTCTTTAAACCAATTTTCAACTTCATCACGACCGTAATAATAACATACTTTTCGAAGTTCTATTGTATATTTAGCCATTTTGTATCACCTCTGTATTTAAATTTTTATTAATAGGAGTAACAGAGCTTTGAGCATTTTTAACAATATTGTGTAAATCAGAACGGACACGAACACTTATTTCTTTATCTGTACCAGTAAATCCAAACTTTTCGTTAAATTGCGTGCAAGCTTCTTGTCTAGGAGCAAGAAAACTTTGTAAATTTAAATTTATAAGTTCATTATTTGAGTTTGCCTCATCTGTTATCAATCGTTCTTTCTTATCTACTATTATATTATTAATCCCTAGAAAAGTCGATGCTTCGTTCCATATTTCCTTTTTATAATCGATTATTTTATCAGCAATGAATGGAGCGTCAGTTTTAATAGCTCTTAAGACATCAGAACCTAATTGTTTTTTATCTCCAAAAATAAAAGGTTTGTTTCCGTCATATTGTGAATAAAGGTTTTCCATTAATAGTTTTTGTTCTTCGTCTACAAGCACCATAACTGGAGTTTTTTGAGCATTTATGTTAACATCTGCAGTTCTATCTGCATTATAAAGTCTTAATGCAAATAATTCCATAGAACCAGCAGTAGGGGTTCTGTCCCAATTGTTTTGAACTAAAATACATTCATAATATTCTCTAATTTCTTTTTGAGGTTCTGTAAGTCCTTCTATTAAACCAGTATATAATTTTCTTGAACTATTATAAGAAAATGAATAACAATTTAAATTATTAGGTAAACCATAAATATTAAGCTCACCATTACTACAACATTGAGTGTTAATAAATCCGTAGTTTTTATCTTTTAACAAACTTGCCATTCCATTATAGTATAAACATTTTTCAAGAAATTGGGCGTTCATAGATTTTGGTAAATTTACCCATTCAAACATGGAAAGAGCAACTTTTTTAAAGCGATTTAAATAATCATAAAAAGTTAAATCATTTATTAATAAATTATCCTTAAATTGATAATTATGTCTAGATTTTTTACCCATATTTTTTAACTCCTTTCTATTTATTATTTTGTGAATAGTCTAAAAATGTCGAAGGATTATGCCAAAAAGTTACGCCATTATTAAACATTTCTTTTATTTGTAATAAATCATTTTGTGGAATATTTGCTGTAATATTAGCGTCTATAGTTTTTACGTAATTCCAATTTGGTCTACCATTAATATTAGGAACTTTAACGGAATTTACTTTATAACCAAACATTGAAAAAAAGTCATCTATTATTTTAGCATATTCATTTTTAATACATTTTTTATAAAAATAAAATGTATTAGCATTAGAACATGAATTAATATCACCACAATTGGTATTTCCTTGAGCCGAATTAGGAGTTAAG
>CALWAM010000076.1 GCA_944373135.1 uncultured Bacilli bacterium
ATATAAATACCATATGTTCATCCTAGATCAGTGAAATCTATTATTGACCTAATATTTGTTCCTTCGAATCCTAAAAATGTCAAAAAAGTTTTAAAATTAGGAATAATATAAAATGCTAAAACAGTTAATAATAATGGTATAAGTATTTCTTTAAAATTTAATTTTTTTACTAGAATAGAAATATAAGGAAGCACAAAGTACATACCTATAATCATTGACATATACCACATATGAGGCATAGGAGAATTTTTCATAAACAGTAAAATATAAATTAAATCTTTAATACTAAATTCATTATTATAATAAAATAAATTAAATATATAATACAAAAAATTCCAAATTACAACTGCTATAATCAAATTTCCTAAATTATGCTTATAAAATCTCAATATATCTTCTTTTTTTTCGAACTTTTTATTTAAAATCAAAGCTCCAGTTATCATTAAAAACAAAGGCACACCTAGTCTACATAAAGTATAGCCTAATAAAAAGAAAATTCTATTAACCAAGGTTGTATTTAACCAAAAATTAAAATTTGTTGCATCCCAAACAGTATTTAATGCATGATTAAAAATTATAAATAATAATCCAAAAAATCTCATTAAATCTAAATTAAAAAACCTCTTTTTCATAATATCACCTATAATTTACCTAATATTTTACGTAGTTTATTTTCTATTCTTATAATAAATTCATCAATAACAAAAATTATTTTATTAATAATTTTTGTTAAAATAAATAATACCTTATTCAACAAATTAATCTTTTTTAATTTTACTTCATCACAAACAGATGGATCATCATTTAAAACTACACGCATCGTAGAATTTTTGTACAATCTAATTTCATCACCTTGAATTTTCTTTTCATTAATAAAACAACTATACAGAGTAGGATCTAAAATCATACCATTTAATCCATTATAACAATATACACTTAATTTATGCTTACAACCATCAAGAAAATATTTTTCATTCACAAAATTATCATCTATTAATAAATTAATAAATTTATTGTTATAGCTAATAGGCGGTAAAATTTCAATCTCTGAAAAACCCGCATTAACACCTTCTCTTTCTTCCACAACAATTTTTAACCAATTTATTGAATTATGATGTTTAAGTTTCAAAGAAGAAAATTTACAATTATCTAAACAATATCTTTCAGTAACACCATCATCAAATTCTAATCTTATTCTTATAATATTGTTATCTGACAGGGTGTTTTGATAAAAATTAATTATGCTTACAGTAGTTGGATCATTAAAATTTATCATTATATAAGGCTGATTATCATTAATATCAGGAATCCAAGATACATTTTTATATGTTGGATAAGCTCTATCTTTATGCATTATATTACTACAATCGTAAGTAACAAAATCATTTAACATTTTTGAATTACCAGAACTAACACTTATATTTGCTTTTAAACATAAATTATTAGTTGCTTTTTGCCAAAAAATTTGATCAGAGTTAATAATAGATTTATATTTCCTTATTAAAAGTTGACTCTTATGAGTTTTTAAACATCTATATAATTTATTATTCAATAATAAATAATTAAAACATTTCTTACCTGTTTTAAACCTAACTCTTGAATTCCATTTATAATAAGGATTTTGATACCTAAATTTATTGAACTCTTCTTTATTAAAAGAAGTAGACAATAAATTTATATTATCATAATCACTAATACCACTATAAGATGTAGGATAACAAAATCCTTTAAAAATAATTGGCCGAAAATCATCTAATTCTTTAATAACTTTTCCCATTGCATAATCAAAACATAATGATAAACATCTATGATCTGGATGAGAATCAAAATCATTCACAAAAACTATATCAGGTTCATAATCTATAATTAGATTTTTCAAATTATCAATTAATGATTCCTTATTAAAAGGTAAATGTATACCATTTCTGTTCATCGAATATTCTGCTTCACCATTAAAAAAATAGGTTTCAGATTTATTTCTATTAGAAACAAAAACATTAGGTTTAGAGGTCATATAAATATGATCATTTTCTGAATAATGTTGATCAGGATATCCTAAAAAAATTATATTTTCCCTTTTTATATCACATTTTTTTAAAGAAGAAATAGCTTCATTAAATCTCGTTTTTATATTAAATAAATAATCACCATTAGTCATGTAAACAACATAAACTTTAGTTTTATCAAAAAAATCAGAACCTAATAAACCACCAACCAAATTTAACTCATCATCCTCATGAGGAACTATAATTAATATTTTTTTATCTTTAAAAAAATTAATTTCATTTGTCATTATTAATTCTCCTTAAAACCGCATATAAAGATTTATATAATAATGGCTTTTTATCATTTTTATTAAATAAAAAACTAATTTTGCTCTCTTTTCTTGCTTTATTCGATTCTTTGAAATTTATGTTCTTAGATATCAATTGTTTAAGTTCTAAAACCTCATCAGTAAAATAAAATTCATAATTTACTTCCGTTTTTTCTAACGAAATTTCCTTGTTTATTGCCATTAAATACCACAAATAAACAATATAAACTCCCTCATAAGTGTATAAATATGAATTGCCACTATTACGAAAATTAATTTCATTCAAATAAAATTCATTACCCTTAATAAATATTTCAATATCAAACATTCCGGAATATTCAATGACTTTTAACAAGTCAAAAATTTTCTTAAAATCTATATTAAATTCATTAATTCTTTTTATTATTCCAAAACTCACATTTCCCCTTCTTTGAGGATAAATTCTCTCCTTAACTATAACACCTGGCAATATTATTTTATCTTTATGAATACACCCAATTAAACCAAATTCTTTATCAAAATTAATATATTCTTGAACAATAGCCTCCTTGTAATTTAATTTTTGATAATATTCAATAGCAATTAACAAATCATCTTTATTATTACATATTGTTATATCTCCTTTCGTAGCAAAAGCACTCACAACCGGTTTAATTATACAAGGATAAATCATATCATCAGGAATAACATTTTTAACAGATAAATCTAACAACCAACTTTTAGCAATATTAATACCATATTCTTTTACTAACTTATATTGGTTATATTTATTCATAAGATTTACAACACTAAAATTATTGTTTGACATTCCAGGAATAATAAAGTTTTTACTAAGTAAAGATTTATTTTTGTCAATAATTAATGCCGCAAAGTCAGATGTAGGAATCAAAACTGGCTTAGGATTAATTTTAGTATACTTAGTATTAAGTAAATTTATTATATCCTTTTCATTTTCTTTAATAATATCACAGTTTTTTACATATTTACTCTTTTTAATAAAACAATATCTATTATTATTAATAATTATAATATTACTTAATATTTTTTTTTCACCAAAAGCACGTATTACTCCTAACATATTATGATGATTACCACCAACAATAATAGCTTCATTATTTTTACTCATTTCTGACACCTTTTCTTTTTATATAATTAATTTTTAAAGATATAACTATTAAACTTTGCATAGCATAAGAAATAACTAAACTTATCATACCAAATTTATTAATTAAAATAAAGGCTAGAATCATATAAATTACATTAGCAATTAATACATATATAGCAGATTGTTTAGCATTTCCTAAGGAGATAA
>CALWAM010000077.1 GCA_944373135.1 uncultured Bacilli bacterium
AAGCACTAGACTCATCAACATTGCTTACCACAGTAGTCGTAGGATTTGCTTCATTAGCTACATCACTTAATAAATTATCCGGGATACTAATATAGTATATACTTAAGACTATTATTAAACTAAATAATGTTACAAACCATAAATTTTCTTTATTAATCATAATATCCTCCTTAAAGTTCTAATAATTTATATGTCATCTAAAAGAAAATATGCAAAGCTTGTTATTTATTTTATTTATATGATATAATGTATTAGATGGTGATAAAATGAAAAAATCTGTTTTATATTTTTTATTTTTAATTATAGTATTAGTAATATCATGTAATAATGTATCTGCTAGAAGTTGTACGTATAATTTTCCTAATAATTGGTCCATTAGATATGATACTGCCGGTCGAACTATTACTTATTATTATAAAGGTGACAAAATTGAAGGCTCAACTAATAGCTCAGTTTATGGTAATGATGCAGCCTCTTTTTCAGCGAACGAAGGGACAAGAACGGCGATATTTAATAGTGCTGAAAATGGAACTTGTATTGATATTTATAATCGGCATTTAACACGCGAAAATTTATCTTGCTTTAATGAAATTTGTTTTACATATTCACAAAATGAAAGTAATAATTCTACTGCTATTTCTGGAATTTATAATTTAGCTTATGAGAATGAAACATATGAGCAAGCAGGAGTCTTCAATGATTTTTGTGATGTTGATGAAAATCCTGGTGTTATGCGCGCTTTTAAAATGGGAGGAATTGTAATATACATTTTAAAAATAGTCATACCACTATTATTAATTGTGATGGGTTCTGTTGATATATTTCAAGCTGTAATATCATCAGATGATAAGCAATTAAATAAAAGCATAGGTTTATTTGTAAAACGAATTATTGCTGGTGTTGCTATTTTCTTTATTCCCACAATTGTTAATTATTTATTTAGCTTAGTAGATTCAGAAGCTACAACGGAATATAAAACCTGCTATAACTGTTTATTAGATGTTAGCACTTGCCCCGAAATTCCTAAAGTAGGTGAATAATATGAATGATTTTTATTTAACTTTTTTACTATTTATCATATATGGTTTTTTAGGATATTTACTAGAAGTAGTATATTGTAGTTTTTATAGTAAAAAATTAGTTAATCGTGGCTTTTTATTTGGCCCATATTGTCCCATTTATGGAATAGGTGCTATCTTGATATTATTAACCTTAAATAGATATTACCGAGATCCTATCGTTGTATTTGTCTTTGGAATAATAATTACTTCATCCATCGAATATTATACTAGTTATTTATTAGAAAAGTTTTTCCATAATAAATGGTGGGATTATAGTGAGAGAAGATATAATTTAAATGGTCGAATATGTCTTTTTAATGCTCTTGCATTTGGGGTTGGTAGCTGCTTAATTATTTATTTTATTCAACCACTTGTATTAAATTTTTTAAATAATTTTCAACTTCATAATTTAGTATTATTTTCAAAGATATTATTATTTATTTTTATAATAGACATAATATGTTCGATAATGATTGCTTACAATCTGCGTCATCGTTTAATTATTGCTGAAGAACTAAAAGCTGAAAAAATCAAATTTATTCCTACTTTGTTAAAAAAGAAATATGCTAATGAAATTAACAGGTTAAAATGGGCAACTAATCGTTTAATCAATTCATTTCCTATAATAAAAAGAGATTATGATAAAGAGTTGGAATTAATAAAAAATTGGGTTAAAGAAAAAAACATAAAAAAGAAGAAAAGCAAAAAAAATAAATGACTTTTCTTTTTTTAAAGGAGATTTTCACTTAGTAGCTAATATATATAGTGAAGGGAGAAAATATGATAAATAAAAAGTGTTTTGTTAAACAAAGCGATAGTACAGATTGTGGAGCATCTTGCCTTCAGTCAATTATAATTTACTATCATGGTTTTATTAATAAGGAACAAATAAGATTAGATACCTGTACAACAACAAAAGGGACAACCGCCTATCATTTAATAAAAGCTGCTAATAAATATGGTTTTGATGCTTATGGTGTTAAATATGAAAATAAAATTATTCCACCCGATATTGTTTTACCAGCCATATTTCATGTTGTATTACCAAATAACTATCATCATTTTATTGTAGTATACAAAATAAATAAAAATAAAGTTTTAATTATGGACCCTTTGGATAAAATGAAAACGATTAAAATGAGTGAATTAAATGAAATTTGGGATGGTATCGCAATAATAATGTATCCAGCAACCGAAATTAAATATGAAAAAATAGAAAGTATTAAAAAAACATTTTTTGATCTTTTAAAAGAAGAATTTCATATAGTTATAAAAATAATTATAACTAGCATTATAATTACATTATTATCGATTTGGGGTAGTTTTTATTTTAAAACCATTATTAATAATATGAGCATAAATACTAAAGGATTTATTTATTTTATTATAATGCTTTTTGGAATTATGCTTATTGTAAAGTTAATTCTTAGTTATATTCGTGATAATCTTATTGTTATTTTAAGTAAAAACATAGATATAAAATTAATAATCCCGTTTATAAAACATATTTTCTTTCTTCCAATGATAAAGCTTAGTACAAGAGAAACAGGTGAAATAGTTACTAGATTAAATGATTTGGAAAGAATTAAAAATTTATTTACGAAAATTTTTATAACAATTTTTGTAGACTTAACTTTGGCGTTAATTGCTTCTTTTGTTTTACTTTCTATGTATAAAGATTTCTTTCTCATTGTTATAATAATTTATATTTTATATTTATTGGTTGCTTTACTATACAATTATTATATAAAAAAAGAAATTAAAAAAACAATTGACAGCGAAACCAGTTATAATAGTATCTTAACTGAATTATTATCTAATTTTAAAACAGTTAAAAATTTACATTGTTATGATTATTTTTTAAAAAAAATTGATAATCAATTTGTGCAAAATATAAAAAATCATTGTCAATTAAATTTTTGGCTATTAAAAGAAGACTTTAGTAAGAATATGCTATCGCAGCTAGGTATTTTTATTCTAAATAGCTATGGTATTATATGTATTATGAATCAAAAAATAACATTTGTTGATTTGATAACATTTACTTCCATTTTAACTTATCTTGAAAACCCACTTAAAAGTATGATTGAGTTAATTCCTGAATATCAATATATTAAATCAGTATTTCTAAAAATCAGTGAATTTAATGCTATAGATGAAGAAAAATTATCATTAAACAAAGTTAATTTTATTAATGGTGATATTACTTTCTCTAATATATCGTATAGCTACAATAAATATGATTTCATATTAGATAAAATGACTTTGAAAATACCTCAAAATTCCTTTACCTTTATACAGGCCAAAAGTGGCAGTGGTAAAAGTACCTTATGTAAACTATTGTCTGGTCATCTAACCCCCGATAAAGGAAACATTTTGATTAATGATATTAATATTAAAGATTATCCTTTAGACACTCTTAGAAGCAATATAACTTATTTATCACAGGAAGAAACAATTTTTAATGATACAATAAAAAATAACATTTTATTAGGTAAAAAAATATCGTT
>CALWAM010000078.1 GCA_944373135.1 uncultured Bacilli bacterium
TTTTGTCATTATTAAGATTACTCACTTTCTTCCGTCGCTTCACTAGTGACGGGATTATTATTATTCCACTCTATTTTTGGCCTTCCAGCATTCATTGCTCCCATTATTGTAAATCCTTCATTATTTTCGCTTTCTTCTTCAATTAAGGTAAATGATAAATCATAAACCGATTTTTCTTCATCGCTAAATTGTTCTACTGATGCTAAAGCAATACTTTGTGCTTCGACTAAAGAGACATTATCAGCAAATTTTAAAGTAATATAAATTATTTTTCCAGTTACTAAAATCTCGGCATCTTTTACTAATTTATTTTCTTTTAATTTGCTTATGAATTCCTCTTTAAATGTATCTGATATGGGAATATTTTCAATTTCATCTAATCTATCGCCATATTTTGTTTGACCATTTCCAAAATAAAAATACTTAAATAATAGGGCTGTAGAAATGATTATGCATACAATTGTAATTATTCCTAATATAAAGATAACACGATTCTCTTTATAAATTTTTTTCATCTTTCCACCTCTTTGGTATCATAATTATACTATAATTTTATTTATTCTTCAATAAGGGATTATATTTCGTTTAGATCTTCTAAAATATTTTTTAATGTATTCTCATCCCAAATAGTAATATTTAATTTTTGAGCTTTTTCATATTTGCTACCAGGATTTTCGCCTAATATCACAACATCAGTCTTTTTACTTACCGATTCTACACATTCTCCGTCATATTTTTCTATAATCTTTTTTATTTCATCTCTAGTCATAAATGAAATTGTTCCTGTAATGACAAACTTTTTATTAGTAATAAGTTCATTTACTTTGGTATCTTCGCTTATATATTTGGTATTTATATTTAATTCCTTTAATTTATTTATTATATTTATATTTTTTTCTAAAGAAAAATAATTTACAATATTTTCAGCCAATACTTTTCCTATGTCTTTAATGTCTTGTAATTCTTCGATTGTAGCATTTGATAAATTATCTATATCTTTATAACGTTTCGCTAGTATCTTCGCATTTTTAGCTCCTATACCGTTTATTCCTAAGCCAAACAAAAGTCTTTCTAAAGAATTGTGTTTACTTTCTTCTATATTGTCTAGTAGTTTATTAACGCTTTTTTCACCATATCCTTCTAATTCTATTAAGTCTTCTTTGTGATCTTTTAGATAATAGATATCAACTATGTTGGTTACTATTTTAAGATTATAAAAGTCTTCGATTATTTTATCCCCTAATCCATCAATATTCATAGCATTACGCGAAACAAAATGGATTAAAGAATTAATATTACGAGCTTCACATGAGTTATTAGGACAATATAAATCAATATTGGTTGGAGAAGGAACTAATTTAGTATGGCATATTGGACATATTGTTATCATTTGATACGGTGCTAGTTTTTCCGTACGGCGAGATAATATTGGCTCTACAACCTCCGGTATTACATCTCCTGCTTTGCGAACTGATACTATATCACCAATTCTTAAGTCTTTATCTTTTATATATTGAGCATTATGTAATGTAGCTCTTTTAACTGTACTTCCAGCTATTTTAATTGGTGATAAGACAGCATTTGGGGTAATTAAACCTGTTCTACCAACGGTGCAAACTATGTTTTCTAATTTAGTATAAACCTCAGTAGCAGGAAATTTATAAGCGGTAGCCCATTTAGGATATTTAGCAGTATAGCCCAGTAATTTTTGATCGTTTAGATTATTTACTTTTATTACTATACCGTCGATATCATATGGCAAAGAATCTCTTTTTTTAGTCCAATTTTCAATATATTGCATTACTTCATCAACATTATTACAAATTGTTATATTAGGGTTAGTAGGAAAGTTATTATCTCTTAATAATTCAATTGTCTCGTAATGAGTTTTTAAATTAGTATTAGGTACATGATAAAGAAATATATCTAAATTTCTACTTTCTGCTATTTTGCTATCTAATTGTCTTATAGATCCAGCAGCAGCATTTCGCGCATTTTGTAAAGGTTCTTCATTATTTTTAATCCGTTCTTCATTCAATTTAGCTAATGTTTTTTTACTCATGTATATTTCTCCACGGACTTCTAGATCTATTGAAGATTTCAATTTTAATGGTAAACTTTTAATAGTTTTAACGTTATGAGTAATATTCTCTCCAGTTGTTCCATCTCCTCGAGTAGCTGCTCTATATAATATACCATTTACATATTCTAAAGAAACAGCTAATCCATCAATTTTTAATTCACATACGTAGGTTGGATTAGGTACAATTTTTCTAACCTTGGCGTCAAAGTTTCTTACTTCTTCTTCATTAAATACATTACTTAAACTGAACATGGGGGTTTTATGAACAACTTTATCAAAGGAATCTACTACTTCACCTCCTACTTTTTGAGTTGGAGAGTAAGATAATATATATTCAGGATATTGTTCCTCTAATTTTATTAATTCATTTAATAAACTGTCAAATTCGTTATCTGTCAATGTAGGATTATCTTTTACATAATATTCATAATTTGCTTGATTTAATTTATCTACTAATTCTTTGATTTTTTCTTGAATTGTCATTTTATTCCTCCTATATTTTTTTAATATCTTTATGAGCTTTTAAAAACTTTTTTATTCCATATGACTTATTAAATGCAATTGTTATAAATTCTTTATCCGTTGCAACAACGATGCCTTTACCATATAAAGAATGGTTTACAATATCACCAGTTTGGTATTCTTCATTACTTGTATATAAATTATCTTTTTTTACTTTTTCTGGTTCCATTAAATTGATATTAGGCATATCGAGTAATTTTTTATCTATTTCGTTTATAAATCTACTTGGTACATTGGATGTTTCCCTACCATATAACATTCTTCTTTTAGCATTGCTTAGGAATAGTTTCTCTTTAGCTCGGGTAATTCCTACATAACACAAACGGCGTTCTTCTTCGATTCCGCCAGGTTCTAAGAATGAGTTTTGGTGAGGAAATATTCCTTCTTCAAGACCTACTAAAAATACCGCTCTAAACTCTAGGCCTTTTGCACTATGTATTGTCATCAAGGTAATTGCGTCTTTTTCGGTTTGATGTTCACTTATATCGGCTATTAAACTTACTTCAGTCAAGAAATCCTCTAAATTTTCAGATCCTGTTCTTTCCTCATAAGAAGCTGTGATTGATTTAAATTCCAACAAGTTTTCGAGTCTTAATTCATTTTCTAAGCTTTTATCATTTTCATATTCTTCTTTTAATTTTGTTTTTTCTAATATTAGATCAATTAATTCAGTAAGTGATAAGTCTTTACTTTTATTTTGAATATCAAGTATCATTTCTTTAAATTTTAATTCTTTTCCTTCAGTAATAGCATCAAATAGTGAAGTATTGTTTTCTGTAGCTTTTTTTTCTAGTGATTGAATTGCTTTTTCACCTATTTTCCGTTTTGGAACATTAATAATTCTTTTGAGACTTATATCATCATGAGTATTAGAAATTAATTTTAGATAGCATAGCAAATCTTTTATTTCTTTACGAGCATAAAAATAGTAAC
>CALWAM010000079.1 GCA_944373135.1 uncultured Bacilli bacterium
GTTAGCTAAAGAGGCCGATAAACTTAGTATTGTTCCTACATGTGTTGTAAAAAAAATATCTTATGTAAATGATGATTTTGCTGAAAAATTAATTAAAAAATATCATGTAAATAGTTTACCTTTTATGATTGATAATTATATAAATTTAGGATTAAGCTTAGAAGAAAGAATGAAGGCTTTTAGTTTAACTTTTAAGAATAATAACGTGGCATTTTTTAAGCATTTGGCGGAGATATTTTTAAATCAAGGTCAAGATGGATTTTTATATTTTGCGAGTTTAGCTGGTTTAATAAATGTTTCTGCTGAAGATGTATTAGAGTCATTAAAGGATTCTTCTTCTCTTGGCTGTAATTTAGTGACTTTACGAATGTTAAAGGATTTTTTGATTTCTACTTTGAACGTTTCTAATTTATATAATAATGCTCAGAGAACAAAAATTATGAAGATCATTGCTTTATTGAATGACATGATTATGATGAAAGAATTAATTGATAAAGAATTGGATAATGTTAGAGCTGTACATGATATTATAACTTTAAATTCCTTGTTAAAGGAAAATCATATGGTTTTAAGTAGACAATTAAAATAAAAAAATTATGGAATATAATTTTTTTTATTTTATTAAAATATTAAATATGATAAAATAAATAAGAGGTGTAAGAATGAGTAAAACTAGAAGTGAATTACGAGAAAAAGCAATGATTATACTATATCAAATTGAAATTATGCAAAGTAATAAACTAGATTATAATGTGGAAGATATTATTAAAGAAAATTTAGAAATTGATAATGAATTTGTACGAGATTTAGTTTATGGAACACTTACTTATGAAACTGATTTAGATAAGTTAGCAAATACTTATTTGGATAATTGGAAAATTAATAGGATAGAAAAAACTGGAGCTTGTATTTTAAGAATGGCTTTATATGAATTAAAATACATGGATACTCCTCATATTGTTGTGATTAATGAAGCTGTGGAATTAGCCAAAAAGTATGGCGATGAATCTTTAAAGAATATTGTTAATGCTGTTTTGGATAAAGTTGTTAAGGAAATGTAATATGGATATTAATTATATTAGTATAAGTGATTTAACTAGATATATAAAAGCTAAATTTGATACAGATGTTCATCTAAATAGGATTTATTTAAAAGGGGAAATTTCTAATTTTAAGCATCATACCCGTGGTCATATGTATTTTACATTAAAAGATGAATTTAGCCGGATTAATGCTGTTATGTTCGCTTCTAGTGCAAATGGTTTGTCTTTTGAACCCGAAGATGGAATGAAAGTGCTTGTTGAAGGAAGAATTACCGTTTATGAAGCTAGTGGAAATTATCAAATTTATGTTACAGATATGCAAGTTGATGGATTAGGAAGTTTATACATTGAATTTGAAAAATTAAAGAAGAAGCTAAATGATGAAGGATTATTTGATGTAAAATATAAAAAAAATATTCCACGTTTTCCTAAAAAAATTGGGATTATTACAGCACCTACTGGAGCAGCAATTAGAGATATTCTAAGTACTATTAAAAGAAGGTATCCGATTTGTGAAACTATTTTATTTCCAGCTTTAGTTCAAGGTAGTGGAGCAAAAGAAAGTATTGTTGACCAAATAAAAAGAGCTCAGGATTTTGACTTGGATTTAATTATTTGTGGCCGCGGAGGAGGATCTATCGAAGACTTATGGGCTTTTAATGAAGAAATTGTAGCTAGAGCCATTTTTGCGTCTAAAATACCAATAATAAGTGCGGTAGGGCATGAGCCTGATTTTACTATAGCTGATTATGTTGCTGATTTAAGAGCACCAACTCCTACTGGGGCTGCAGAAATGGCCGTTCCTAATATGAATGACATTAATAATTATTTAAATCAAATTAAAATTAGGAGTAATGAAAGTATAAATAATATTATAAAACATAACAAAGTGCGTTTACAAAATATTAAAGAATCTTATATATTAAAAAATCCAATGAGTATGTATGAAGTAAAAGAACAAAAACTTGATAATTATATTGATAATTTAAATAGATTTATTGAGCTTGTTATTGAAAAGAATAAAGCAAGATTTGGAAATGTTAAAGAAAATTATATATTAAAGAATCCATCAGTATTATTAGAAGAAAATAAAAATAAAATAAATTTAATTATAAGGTCTTTAGAATTATTGAATCCTTTAAGTATTTTAGATAAAGGCTATAGTATTGTTAGCATGAATAAAAAAGTTATTAAAGATATTTCGGAGATTAAAAAGGGTGATAAATTAGAAGTTAAATTTTTTAAAGGAAATATGGAAGCAGTAGTAGAAAGGATATGGAAATAATATGGAAAATAAAAGTTTTGAAGAAGCATTAACAGAATTAGAAACTATTGTTAAAGAATTAGAAAATGGTTCAGTAGAATTGGATAAAGCAATAAATAAGTATAGTGATGCGATGAAATTGGTTAAATATTGTAGTGATAAATTAAATAATGCTGAAGAAAAAGTCAATAAAATATTGACAGAAAATGGTAATCTTGAAGATTTTGAAGTTAAAGAATAAACATCCAAATAGGATGTTTTTTTGGTAGATTTTGGTATGATTAATTCCTTTATTTCGGGCAAAATAAAAATGTAAGGTGGTAGTGTTATGAAGAAATTAAGGTTTTTATTATTGGCGCTAATGATAAGTATAATGCCAATTAATGCTTTAGCATATTCTTCTAAAGTAATATTAGGAGGAGAAAATGTTGGGATAGAAATACAAAGTGAAGGAATATTTATTGTTGGTTTTTATAAAATTAATAATAGTTATAATAGTTCTAATTTATATTTAGGCGATAAAATTAAAAAAGTTAATGGTCATTCTGTTAATACTATTAATGATTTAGTAAATGCAATAGATATGTATGTTAAAGACGATAAAGTTAAAATAACTTATGAAAGAGACGGGAAAGAATACAAGACTAATTTATATTTAGAAAATGTTAATGGAATATTAAAAACTGGTTTATATGTTAAAGATAAATTAACGGGATCAGGAACAATTTCTTATATTGATCCAGAAAGTAAAGTATATGGAGCTTTGGGACATGAAATTTTAGAAAGTTCCTCTAATAAGCGTGTAGAAGTTCGTACCGGTTATATTTTTGCAACAGATGTAATAAATATTGAAAAAAGTTTCGATGGAAATCCAGGGAGTAAAACAGCTAAATTTTATTATAATGAAAAGTTTGGATCAATAGATAAAAACACAATGGTTGGTATTTACGGAACTTATGATGTTGATATTGATGAGGGAAAATTAATAGAAGTAGCAAGTATAAACGAGGTTAAAACCGGAGATGCTACTTTGTATACTGTATTAGATGGAAAAGACGTTAAAGGTTATAAAATAAATATTCTTAAAGTCGATACTGATTCAAAAATTAAAAATATATATTTTGAAGTAACAGATAAAGAATTGTTAGAAAAAACTGGGGGAGTTGTTCAAGGAATGAGCGGTA
>CALWAM010000080.1 GCA_944373135.1 uncultured Bacilli bacterium
ATAAACTACTTAATTCTTCTTTAATTTGACTTTCAATAGGAAATTGTGGCTGCCATTTTGTTCCTCCTATATTAACTGGAGTAGTTCTAATTCTTCCCAAATCTTGCTCTAATACTAATTTATCAACAACCAATCTATGTATATAGCAAATTGTTTTATAATCATATTCTATCTCTTTATTTTCTAAAATAAATTCCCAAGCATATTTTAAATTATTTATTGCGATAATATTATCAACCGTCAAGCCGTTAACAATACCTCCATCATAAATCGCTTGTGTTTCTGGATATGTCACTGCAATTCCTTCTAAATTAGCACTTTTCCAAATATAATCTACAATATTTCTTTTAGCAATAAAAACATTTTGTTCCCTTGTTAAATTAAATTTATTTTCCATTTTTAACCTCCAATTATTTACCAAATAATGCTTTTTTATTTAAGTAGCCAATCTATAACATTTATTTTAGTTATTCCGTCATAATCTGCTTCTAAATCCATATCTAAAGTAAGTAATACTTTAGGATAATGATCTTTCGTTTTTTGTAATGATTTTAATTCTCTTTCTAATACTTTTTCATCTCTTAGAGATAAAGCCACTTGATAATATTTAAATCCATCTCTATTTTCAGCTACAAAGTCTACTTCTAGTTCATCAACTTTTCCTACATAAACCTTATATCCTCTTCTTAATAATTCTAAATAAACAATATTTTCCAAAATATGTCCCATATCACTATCGGCTTTTTTACCTAATAAATAGCTTCTTAATCCCGTATCAACAGCATAATATTTATAATCTCTTACTAATAAGTTTTTTCCTTTAACATCAAATCTTTCTGCTTTATATATTAAAAAACTTTCAATAAAAGCAGTTATATAATTTTCAACAGTATGATTACTAGTTAACATCCCTTTACTACTTAAAGTATCACTTATTTTTTTTGTTGATATAGGACTCCCAATACTATCAAAAATAAATTTTAAAATATTTTCTAATAACATTTTATCAGTTATATTATTTCTAACCATAATATCTTTATATACTATTGTAGAAAATATTCCATCTAAATATTTATCTATATCATTAGGATTACTTTTTAAAACTTCTATATTCCCAGGCATCCCACCATTTTTCATATAATTTAAGAATAAATGATAATAATCTTTATCATCAAAAGCAGTTACGTATTCTTTAAAAGATAAAGGTAACATTTTAATCTCAATATACCTCCCTGATAATAAAGTTACTAATTCTCCAGATAAAAGATAAGCATTAGATCCAGTTATATATACATCAACATTATCTTTAATATATAAACTATCTACAGCTTTTTGAAAATCCTTAACATTTTGAACTTCATCTAAAAAGATATAGTATTTTTTATTTACTTCTATTTGATCATTAATGTAATTGTATAAATCTTTATAATCAGTAAAGTCGTATTTTGCATCTTCTAAATTTATATAAATTATTTCTTCATCTTTTATACCTATACTTTTTAAATAATTAATAAATATCTCAAATAAAGTTGATTTACCACATCTTCTTATTCCCGTTACAACTTTAATTACATCTTTATCTTTCCATCTTTTTAATTCTTCTAAATATTCCGTTCTATCTATTATCTTAGTCATATAATCACTTCTAATATAATTATATGCAATATTATTTGAATTGTCAAGTATTGGAAAAAAACTTCCAATACTTGACTAAATTAATAAGTTTTGGAAATTACCTATCATTCTGCAAACAACAACTTACTAACCCTTTTACTAATTAATCTATTAACTGGAGCCATATACTCTGTCCCATCCTCACTACTAATACTTACATTAGGAATAATAACTACCATACTATATTTAGGATTATCTCGAGGCGCATACATCACATAACTTTGCGTAATAGTCATAATATCTTTACTATAATAAGTTTGACTAGTACCTGTTTTACCTACCGCGTTATATTCCTTAGGAGTATAACCAAGTCCCGTTCCTTCATTAACTACTTGATAAAATCCTTCAATAATTCTGTCATAATAATCTTTATCTAAATTAATATTATTTAATACTTCATTATCTTTTAAAGCTAAACTTAAACTTTTTCTTTCCCCATAATTAGCAATAGTATTAATATAACTTAACAAACCTAATGCACTATAAGTATCATATTGACCAATACTTAAATTAAGAAGTAAATCAGCACTTATTTTTTCTCCTACTATTCCGGTATTTTCTATCGGATAATCTATATTTGTTTTACTACCTAATCCATATTCTTTAAATATATCTCTATATATTGAAAAATCATCTTCGGTAACATCTAATTTCATATTACTTTGATAATTTTCCCCTAAGACATTAATAACTGTTTTAAATTGAAAATAGTTACTACTCATCTTTAAAGCACCGATATCATCAATATAACCTAAATCTTTAAAACTACACTTAGCTGGGACATTATATAACTTAACACAACTATCCTTAATCTTTTTCCCGACCTGAATAGCATTATTTAAATAACCTACCGTATGACTAGCTCCTTTAACAACACTACCAACCGTAAAAGAACTAGTAAATATATTATTAGTTATATCTTTAAAACTATAATCATTTTCTCCTAATATCTGTAATCCCTTTATTGCGACAATATTAGAAGTTTTAACATCACTTACTATAATATAACTATCCCTAAAATAACTAGTATTAGGTTTACTTTTAGCACTAATCATTTCTTCTTCTAATATCTTCGTAATACTATTTATTAAATCTATATCTAAAGATAATACTAAGTCATTACCTTGCTTTTCTTCCTTAACTAATTCTAAACTAAAATCATCGTTAACTTTATATATTCCTTTTTCTCCTTGTAAATATTCATCATAATACTTTTCTAATCCACTAATTCCTACTAAGTCATTAATTTGATATCCCTTATCTAAATAATAATCTACTTCTTCTTTCGGTATATAAGATACACTACCTAATATACTTCTTAATTCTTCATACTTATATTCTCTTTTATAATACTTTTCACAAGTAACACCTTCTATTTTACTTTCTATAACTAAAGCACATACCTCATCACTCACATCTTTACTTAATACTTTACCTTCGTAAAAATAGCCATTATTCATTAAATAATAAATCATAATACTTTTTCTTTTATCTTCATCATAAATATTTAACATATCATCAGTAATTCTACTTTTCTTTAATTCATATATATCATTACTATCTATAATTCGATATTCATAATCATGTAATTCTTCATCACTTAATAATTCTTCACTACTATGTTCTAATAAATAATAATCTTTTATCTTATCTTTATCTATTTCTATATCAATAAATTCTCTTAATTTATCTGCTATATCTATTTCATTATTAATATACTTCGTATTTTTATAATACACTATATTATTACCATAACTATTATCTACTAAAACATTACCATTTCTATCTAATAT
>CALWAM010000081.1 GCA_944373135.1 uncultured Bacilli bacterium
TTTAGAGCAAAAAAAATTAACTCAATTATCTTGAATTAATTTAATATTTTTTGTTTCACATCATTTACAAATATACAAAATTATGAAATAAAAAGCAACGAAATTAATTGTAAATAATAAAATTAAATTTATAAATTTTTCACTAATAAATTTTAATACGATCAAATTTTATTAATAATTTTAAGCATCGAAATATAATTATTATTTAACCATTACAATTTATAAATTATTATATATTTAAAAAAATATATATATTAATAATTGTAAAATAGTAAATTGACATTTATTTACGCAAAAGAGAATAAATAAAAAGTTTTTTTCAAATATAATTAAATTAGTATTGTAATAAAACAACTTTTATAGTATACTAAAAAAGTCTTATGGATTAAGACGTGCCCGCCCAAATGGCGGAATAGGTAGACGCACAGGACTTAAAATCCTGCGAGATTTAACCCTCGTGCCAGTTCAAGTCTGGCTTTGGGCACCAATAATAAAATAAATATTGTGCAAAACACAATATTTTTTTATTTTAAATTATATTCTTTAAGTTTTAAGTTTATCCATTCATTAATTTTACTTTCTAATGACCTAAAACCATTTATTTCACTTTGAAAAAATTTATCATTATCTTTTTCTAAATCATAATTTATATTCTTTATAGACAAACGACATTTATGCTCATCTTCATTAACATCAATAACTTTAACATTTATAACTTGGTTTAATTTAACATAATCATTTAAATTCTTTACATAACTATCTGATACTTCGGATATATGAATCAAGCCAAAATAACCATTGTCTAAATCAACGAATATACCATAATTTGTAATTCCGCACACCCTACCCTTGATAATTTTTCCAATAAAGTCACTCATAAATACCTCCAATTGCTCTATTACTAATTATATCATATTGTAAAGAAATTTAAATTCTTTTTAAAGTTGTTATCAAGATTAAATGTTATGATATAATATAAAATATATAATTTTTAGAAAGGAAAAATACTATGAACGAAGAAAAAATAATTAAAATTATAAATTCTATACGCCCATACCTATTAATGGAAAATGGAGATATTGAATTTTTGAAATATGAAAACAATTACGTATATATCAAACTTTCAGGAGCATGTCAAAATTGTGCCTACAATGATATGACAATTAATCAAGGAATTTATGAAACATTAAAAAAAGAAATTCCCGAAATAAAAGGCGTAATAAATCTACAAAATTAATGATTGCCTACTATCCAATCTATTGATGGAATTTTAACATATTTATTTATCAGATAATACGCATCACACAAAAACAATTCATATTCACCTACATTATCAACTACATGTAAAAGTGCATCATCAGATGATTTATTTAAAATTACATCTTCATAATAATCAAAATAATATGATGGATACAATAAACGCCCATACAACAATCGCGCCTCATAATTATTTAAATTTCGATAATTTAAATAATCATTAAGAATACTTAAATAAACAACAACAGCATAAAAGACACTCTTCACATATTCAGCAACGTCACGAACTTCATAATCAAAAATAAAACATAGAGGATTTAAATAGTTTATTTTATAATTTGGATAGAAAATTCTTCGATGAGATAAAACTATTTTTGATTTTAAATTATATCCATTTTCAATTTCAGTATTTACAACATAAGCTATTGCATTTTCGGCTAAACCAACAAAATAACTAAAACTATTTATAATTGAATTTTTGCCAATACCCAATTCACTAATTTGATATTGAAAATAATCGATTTTTTTACTCCACAAATCCGCCCATACATTTTTATATTTACTTACTACATCAATACCTAATTTATATTTATTATTAAAATTTATCATATCTAGCACGGAATATTTTTCCTCTAATAATCCAAATATTTCCAAAAGTACATACCTTTCTCCACCATAATTAACTATATAAGACCCGTTATTAGTAGGAACAAAGTTATGAACATATATTTTGTTATTATGCAATTCTGAAACTATCTTAAGTATATCTTTTAATTCTTCTTCACTTCGTTTAAAAAGTACAAAAAAATATAATTTATCATTTTTATCATAAACTATATAATAAGTATGATAATCAATAATATCAGCCACATCAATAAGATAAAAATAATTTAAAATATTTTTTATATTTTCCATACTAATATTTATGAAATTTTTAAATAACTTATACTATTACATTATAAAAAAGTTAAACAATCCTTAAATGTTTAACTTTTTTATTATTCTTTATTGTTTAATTTATTTTCAACATCTTTTAATATATTATCTACCATTTGTTCAAATTTATCCATAATTGCCGCTTTAACTTCAGCCATTACGTTTGATATATCAGTTTTATTAGTTATGTTTTCAATAGAAGAACTATTCTCTTGATTTATACTAGAAGTATTTAATTCTTTACTATCATCAGAATTTTTATCACTAACCATAGTATTTTCAATACTACTATTGGTGTCTATAACACTATTATCATGAATATTATCATTTTTAGGAACTTCATCACTTTGTTTTTCAACTATGCCTGGTGCAATAACGCTCTCTCCTTCTTTTGCTTCAAAATTATTATAATTAGTTTCACTATTCACCATTTTTTCAGGTTCATTTACAATATTATTAATAACTACTTGTGGTAATTTATCTTTATAGTCTTGTACCATTTTATCTTTGGCAGGTGATTGTACAGCAATAATTCTACCATAATCATTATTGGCAAGAACGGAAGAATTTTTTTCAACATAATTATAATTTCCATTACTTGAAGATATTATAGCCCGCATTACATTTTTAACCTCTGCCCATTCAGTATCAGAAACTATATAGTGCAATTTGCCATCTATCATTTCACTTACCTTAATTTTATATAGTCCGTTAGGATCAACTTCATTATTCGTCGTTAAATAATATATATGATCATTTCCACCAATATTTATTTTAAAACATGTTATAAAATCCTCATTAAGTACTTCACCATTTTCTTTATTTATTGTAATTTTTTCAAGCATTTTTATTACCCTCTTTCTACTCTAAATATATTATATCATATAAATTTTAATAATCAATTCTTTTTAAAATAAAATATTTACAATCATAAGCGCAAAAATTTTGTAAATAAGAATAAATTGTATTAAAATCATTAATATTATTCCAATTAACATTTTCGCACTTATTAAAGCCCTTTAAGCGCAATTTTCCATATGCATAGTCTCCTAAAATAAAATCATAAGTTTTAAATTAATTAGTTCATAAACCTAAAAACTCATCATTATTACAAGCATCTTTATGATTTTCCATTATTTCATAATTAACATTTTCAATCGAAATCATTTTAACACCTCAACAGCATTT
>CALWAM010000082.1 GCA_944373135.1 uncultured Bacilli bacterium
TACTAAAGTAAATAAACATCCTGTTCCAAAAACAATTAAATCAAACATTGTAAAATAACCTAAAATTAACATTGATTTTTTAGAATTAGCTGGTATTAAATAATTATTCATTTAATAACCTCCCTTTTTATTTCTTACCATTATCTGGTTTTTGTTCATTATCATTTGCTAACTTTCCATCTTTTTGTAGTTTTTTAAGCGCCGCAACAATATCTGCTTGAGCTGCTGCTCTATCAGCTGCTCCAAGATATCTTTTTGCTTCTGCATACGTTTTGTCATTAGATTCTAAAGCTTTAATAACTTCTTTTTGTATTTCTGCACCAAAGCTTTTAATAGCTGCTTCTTTATCTCTTGAAACTTCAAATTTAGATCCTAATATATCTTTTAAACCATTATTTGCAGAAGCAAACTCTTTAGATAATCTTTCACGTAATTTAGCACCACTACTATCTAAGGATTCTTCAATAGCTTGAGCCGTTTTAACATCAGTCATATTTTTATATTGAGCTAATGCTCGTGCAGTTAATTGAGTTGGTGAAAGATTTTCATTATTTCTGATACTTTCTTGACGAATTTTTTCTTTTAAATTTATGAAATTAGCCATTCGTTGTACCCCTTCTAAAGTTTGTTGATTTTGCTTCATTGATTCTTCAATTTTACTCATTACATAAGAATTTTCTTGAGAACGATAATTATTATCCACATATTCTTGTTTTTTTTGTGCCAAGAAAGAAGCAAGCATTTCTGCCACTTCAGGAGATGCCATCCTTTCATTGTAAGCATTTGTTTCAGCATTATTCTTATAATCTTCATAAGATGCTTTATATTTTTTCCTCATATCTAATTCATCTGATTTAGCATCGCGAGTAAAATCACCCCAAATTGTATCTTTACCTTGTTTATTAGTCATAAGATTAAACATATTATCTCGTTGTCCGGCAAATTGATTTTTACCCTTGGCTGCCCCACTTTTAGCTCCAACTGCCATAGCATCCTTAAGTGAATGATCACCAGGAATTTGACCTTTATGTTTTAAAAATGAGTAACCAGCACCAATCGCTCCAGTTGCTGCACCAATACCGGCATTTATTCCTGCAACCATAGGTTTGCCAATAAATGCTGCTTCTTTAATTTTATCTCTTATGCCTAATTTAAAGCTTCCACCTTTTATTCCAAACATATCAGTAATCATACTAGGAGCTTTCTTTATAAATATAAACACTCCTAAAATTAATAACACTTTTGCAAATAAAGCCACACCTGGTGTTGCTCCATATAAACTTATGTCTCCAGTTAAGGTTGTTGGAGAAATAACATTTCCAATCAATAAATTATTATTTACGTGAGCTAATCCTAAATTATTATAAAGCCCACCATTAATAATATTTCCTGCTGAAAAATTAAAATCAAGTTTAAACACCAAATTAACAACTAATATTCCAAAGAATAAAATAATTACACGTAAAAACACTTCAAAGAAAGTACTTATTACTCCACTAATCCAATTTTTAAAAATCTTCTCAGTTTCGGGCATTACTTTAGCTAAAATTGGAATTGGAGCAATAATTTGATAATATCCAAGTTTAATACTTCTTACTGCCATATCTATACAATAATTAAATAGAACATATATTACAAAACCAGCTACTAAACTAGATAACAAAAATGTATAATGAATTTTATTAGCACCATCATCAAAAAATGAAACCGCCGTATTATCAGAAAATTTTGAAAATCTAAAGAAATTACCATCAATTTTAGTTGCTTCATAAGCCGAGCATAAGCTCTTAGTATCAGAGAAAAAATTAACGACATTTCCCCATATTAAACGAAGATTAGTTATATTAGCAAGTGTAATAGCAATCTCGCTATTAATGTTTTTTCCATAATAATCTCCGCCGTCCTCTCCTTCTCCATAAAAGAAAGAACTAAACAATTGAACAGCTGTTATATTACCAATTTGACTAACCGCAGTAATTCTTTCCCCAGAATTTAATGAATCATCATAGGCTATCTCATCATCATAATAAACAAAATTATAATTACCATTTCCTTCATAAGTAGTTGCATCACAATCAATTATTTGACTAGTAATCGCATCTCCACCTAAGATTATATTTTCTAAAACATGAGAACTTAATACCCGATATTGAAATTCATACAAGAAGTTAAAAATTGTAGGCGTAAAACCTAATAATACTATAGCAATCAAGACTTCTTTAATTATTTTATTAGGTGAGTATTTGCTTTTCATTCCTCCTTCAGGATTAATAACAATTTGAAGTAACGAAAAGGATATTATAAATAAAGCTGCCACCCCTATAACAATATACAAATTATTAGCAATAGTCTCAAAAGTTTCATTTGTAAAAATTCTTGCTGAAGCTAAATAAATAAAAATTTGATAACAGTACCCAATAATTGGATATAAAACGGTATCAATTGACAAGAAAAAAGCTAAAACAGAATTTGTTATTCCAAGTATATCTAAAATTAACACAATAATTCACCTATCCAATCCCACAGGTACCATAAAAGCCGATAATATTAAATATAAAATTTAAAACCGTCGGTACAAAGAAAATAATAACACCAGCTATAACCCTTTTACCAGTAGTATTAATTGCTTTTTTAATTGCATCATCACCAGCCGTAATAGCTTTCGTAAATTCTACAATTGTTAATAACAAAATTAACACAACATCCAAAAACTTTATAAAATCAAAAACTTCTTGCAACATATAAGCAATACTATTTGAATCTTCAGGATCACCAAATATTGCTTCACATTCTTGCTCCTCATTATTATCAGCTAGAACAAGATATTGATAATTTTCACTAAAACTAAAAGCTTTAACATCACATGAAAAAGAAAAAACAAATAAAAATAAAACAGTCATAATTAAAACTTTTTTCATTTTCATACACCTCTACTAGAAAGATTATATCATAAAAAAAACGATATTCAAATAAATATCGTCTTTTTTCTAATAAGAATTGTTAGTAACACAATTTGAATTAGGATAAACTATACAGTTCTTACAAATTTCATATTCGCCTTCAACATCAGAAAAGCCGTCAACAATACTAAATATAAAACCAATTATTGTAGGAATAAAGAATATAACAACTGCAGCTATAGCTCTCATAGCTAAATGAGTAATAGCTTTTTTGATATCGTCTTCTTTGCTTCCAATTACAGCTGTACCTAAATCTTTCATTCCCCATATAATTAATACAAGTGGTATTACAATTTTAAAAACTAATAATACTTGACCA
>CALWAM010000083.1 GCA_944373135.1 uncultured Bacilli bacterium
ATGTGCTAATAAAAGAACTAAAATTCACGACCATCACATTCACGAATTTTAGTTCTTTTATTAGCACATACAAGCATATCATCATTCGATTCTAAAACGACTGCTTCTTCACTAATACTATTAATTGTCCCATCATGTTTATAACAATAAATAGTTAAATTTTCACCCACCTTGACTTTTCTCATAAATACCTCTTCCAACACAATTATACTCCAAAATAATTAAAACTAAAATAAAAAAATGTATTTTAGATAATTGCCAAAAATACATCCTTACTTATTTTAATAATTCTATAGCTTTATCCAGTTGTCTTTTATACACATTACTTAATGCTTGATAATAAGCTTCTATTGCTTCTTCACTATTTTGTCCATTCTCAAGTATTGGTAATTCACCATCCAGAGCTTTTACTTCGTAATCCGGGGTAATACCTATACCATCAACACATTCTCCATTGGGTCTTAACCATTTAGCGCTGGTAAATTTTATCATACTATTTCCATCTACTTTTTTTGTTTGTTGAACCTTCCCCTTACCAAAACTTGTTTCTCCAACCAAAACAGCACCATAACTATCCTTTAATGCTCCAGCTAAAATCTCAGCTGCACTTGCACTTCCACTATTAATTAGAACAACAACAAAATAATTTTTCATTTCGTCAGTTTCATCATACTTTGTGTCGCGACCATTTTTATCTTCCAAGGAATACAAAATTTTACCTTTTCCAATAAACATGCTTGCTATATCGACCGCTTCTTCTAAAACCCCCCCTGTATTATCTCTTAAATCAAATATCAGTGATTCCATTCCACTTTTTTCTAAGTTATCGATGGCCTTTTTCACTTGAACGTAAGCAGAAGAGTTAAATACATCTAAATATATATATCCTATTTTATCATCTATCATATAATAATCAACAACAGGCTTTAATATTTTTCTTGCTGTAACATTCAATTCTAATTCTTTTCCATCTCTTAAAACTCCAATACAAACATTTTGCGAATCATCTTTTATTAACTTAGAAATATCATCGATACTGCTATTTTCAACACTATCACCATTGATATTAATTATTATATCTCCAACTTTAAAGCCAACTTCCTCTGCTGGCGTTTCATCATATACTTTAGCTACAGTTATTTCTTTTGTTTCTTCATCCACTTGCATTGCAATCCCAATACCAACATACTCCCCAGCCAGCTCATTAGCCAAATCACTAGTTGCGTTTTCATCCATATAGACTGAATAATTATCACCCAAATAACTCATCATTCCATCAATAGCACTAGTTATCAACTCATCTTTATTAACATTTTCATAATAATCACTTAATATTGATGAATAAGAATTTAGAAACATTTTTAAATTATCATCGTTTATCAGTTCTGAATAAGAAGTACCATTATCAGTTTTATAACTATTACCTACGATAATTCCGGTAGCTAGGGCTGAAGATATCCCAGTTACTAAAATTATTATAACAATTTCAATTAAATTAAATCCTTTATTTTTATTTATAAACTTATTTGTCATTCTATTCACCTACTTTTAATATTTTAACACAAATGCAAAAGAAAAAAAACTAGTTAAACTAGTCTTACATTATATAGTCAGTTCTTTTTCAATTTTTTCTGCATCAGTTATAGCTTTAGAAATTTTACCATTTTTTATTTTTAGTAAAGTAATTTCTCCAAACTTCATATCTTTTACGTCAACATTTTCAACCACTGTTTTATCACTAACATGGCTTTTATTTAAGTCACTACTTAAATCAACGTAATAAAGCGGTAATGACTCTTCGTTTCTTGTATAGTTTACAGCTATAGAATAATAATTATAAGCATCATTAGCAGACAAATCAAAAACCATAACATAATATTCCTTTTCTGGCCTATTAAGTATAGTTCCCACTATAGCCGTATCATAACTTATATCTACTTCAGTAGCCTTTTCTTCTTCCTCTTCTTTAAATAAATCTTTAGATACAAAAGCTCTAGTAAAAAAATAAATTATAACACCACAAATAAGCACAACTAATAATAATATTATAAATTTCTTAAAAAAGTTTTTTTCTTCTAATTCCATATTAACCTCCTAAAGCAATTATACAAAATAATATACCTAAAATCAAACAAAAAAAGGGGATTATCCCCATTTTTACCGTTATTTACTAGTAACAAGTGTATTACCAATACTACTAGCTATAGTAAGAAGCTCATCGCTACTTAAATCACCACTAGCCAAATAATAGTCAACATTATTACTAGTCCAATATAAAGAATTACCAGAAAGTGCAGCTACCGTATCATTAAGCATTAAAGGATCACCATAAACAGGTATAACTTCAAATTCACTACTTGGTCTACTCATCTCTTCTACCAAAACAAAATCTTTTGCGCCACTAAATGTTAATATAGCTCTTGTCCCAGCATCAGTATCAATTAACTCTTTACTAGATAAATATGTATCAGAAGGAACATATAATGGATACAAAATATCTTCTAAATTACTAGTAGTACTTTCTGTACAACAATCTTCTTTAACATATTTTTCTAGTTTAAATTCATTAGAGTCTAAGTTGGCTTTATAATCTATATTATTAATAACTACTTTAATCTTAACAATATCATCATCGTCATAAACAAATACTTTTTTTAATTCCCCTTTATCATCTAAGTAAACATGTTGATATGTTAAATTTGGATTATTAGGATAACTTACTTTGCTTTTAACAATATAATATTCATCCTTCTTTTCCACATTTAATGTATCCTCTTTTTTTATATCATTAACTATAGAAGCTAATAAATAAGCTTGCGACCCATTATTAGGCCAATCACTTTGAAATTTAAAACTTTTATTTAATGAAGGCGTTACAACTATAACACACAAAAGTTTTAAATTTTTATAGTATCTTATATATTATTATTAAATTTATTTTCTATTTTATCTTGCGATTCAATATATTTATAGTTTAAGTTATTATTTTTTGTGATTACTGATTCTCCTAGTTTTCTTTCAAGATCATCTCTAGCAACTTTGGCAGTATTACCACCCATTCTTGCTACTTTTTTGTTTTGTTCTAAACCATAAGGCTTATGTTTTTTAGCAAGTTCTCTTGTTGCCGTTTCACCTAGGTCTGTCAAAAGGACTTCTATATCGGACATATTATCTCTTAAAGATTCTTTACGAAGTCCTTTAAATGCTTTATA
>CALWAM010000084.1 GCA_944373135.1 uncultured Bacilli bacterium
CTAATTTAATGGCTTCACTAGCTTTTGTTTTTTTCTTCTCTTTATAAGGGCGATACAAATCTTCTACTTCACTTAATTTTTGACAAGATAATATGTTATTTTTTAATTCCTCTGTTAACATCTTTTTTTCATCTATTAATCTTATAACATCTTCTTTACGTTCTAATAAATTTTTTTGATACTTATAGGATGTTTCAATAGCACGTATTTGATCTTCATTTAATCCTTTAGTACGTTCCTTACGATATCTTGCAATAAAAGGAATAGTTGCTCCTTCACTTAACATTTTCAATACTTCTTGTATTTGATTTTCTTGCAAATTTAATTCATTCATAAGTTGTTTAATAATCATATCCATAACATCACCATATTAACTATATCATAAAAAAAATGAATATCAAAATATTGATATTCATCTTTTTAATGCCGTTAGTACCAAAGTACTAGATTAGCATTAATTTTTGGAAACATCTTCATCGTTTCCATTATTATTTTGGTCTAGTGAAGATAGTTTTATTTTGGTAGTTTTTGCCAATCTTTCTTCTTCAGTTTGAACATTTAGGGCCATCCCAATTACGAGTATATATGCTAATAGGTATACCCATAACATTAAAATGACTATGTTTGCTAATCCACCATAAAAGTAATTATAGTGGGCATAATTGGCAATATAATAAGAATAGATACTAGTAGCTATTATCCACCCAATAGTTGTAAATGTTGCTCCGTAATTGACATTTTTGCTCGGAATATTTTTGTCTGGAGCCATGGTGTATAGTATTTTTATAAAAATAAATATGATTAACCATGATAAAGGGCCACGTAAAACGATAAATATTAATTCTAAATTTCTAGTAACTGTTGGGTTTAAGTTTACGTATTTAATCATTTCAATTATTTTATCACCAAATAAAGGAACGAATAGTAAAAATAAGAATAGTAATACTATAAAAAATGTCATAACTAAGGCTTTTATTCTTCTTTTTAAAAAGCCTTTATCTGGTATGTTATAAATTGTATTACTAGTAACAATAATTGATGAAGCGCCATTACTAGCAAAGAAATAACCTATTGCTAAGGAAATAAAGAAACTCATATTTATTTCACTACCATTTAATATTGGTAATAATAAATTAGATATTTCCTTGCCAAAAGATTTAGTTAAGAATTCGTTAATAAATCCTATCGATAAATTTAAAAATGAAGCTCCATAGCCAATTAAGGTAATTGTGGGGACAACAGATAAAAAGAAGAAAAAAGCTAATTGTCCTGGCAAAATAAGCATTTCTGGACGCCAATAGGCTTTCCAAAAGTTAATACAAAAGCTTTTTATCTTCTTTTTCATAGTCATTTACTCCTCATATGTTTCTATTTTTTTGGCTTTCATTTTATCAACGGCTTCATTGATAGCGTCTTCAATCATTATTTTATCATCTAATATCATACTATATCCTATTGTTGCACCATAATCGTGGGGAAGATTTTTTAATTCTTTATTTAGTTTTCTAATATAACTTACAATTTGTTTTTCTGGATATTCTACTAGATATATCAAGAATTCATTACCACTAGTTCTAATTATTTCAGAATTATCTAATTGAGTTTTAATTAATATATTAGCAGCGGCTTTTATTTGATTATCTCCTTCTTCATATCCTAAGGTATCATTAATTTCTTGAATTTTATTTAAATCTATTATAATAGTAGTTTGAGGATATATGGTATTTTTATTCCAGTTATCTAAATTTTCAGTCAAATAATTTCTATTTTTTAATGAAGTTAATTGATCAATATAACGCATTTTATCTTCTTTTGTTATTTTTTTACTTATTTTTATTCTTTTACCTTTGCGGTAAAGCAGATATAAAATGATAATTGAACAAATAATTATTAATAAAGAATATTTAGCTATAGTGCCAAAAATTGTACCATTTTTTAAAGTTAGTTCATGATTATACAAACCAACATTAAGAATATAAGCTGGGTCTAAATAATTTATATATTTAGCAAATAATTTGGCAAAAACGGTATCATCTTTAATTTTAAATTGATAACTATAATCACTATTATAAATATATCTTGATGTATAATTAGCTAATTCATCTTTTACATAATATTGGTACGTTTCAGTATCAATAATTATAACACGATTGTCTTTTGCACATTTAATTAATTCCTTAATGTTATCAACAGTGACAATGTCTATGTTATTAATCTTTTTAAAATCATTAATAATTGGTGAATCTTTTAAGATATAAACAGTTTGATTCATTAAAGAATTTAAAGAATCTACAGTCAAATCATTGTTTATAGGAGCAATAATCTCATATTTAATATTCATATGAGTATTAACACTTATATAGTCAGCATCAATATTATAATAGTTAAAATATAAGTCTATTTTACCTTTATTCAAGGATTTTAAAAAATTAGCAGTATTTTTATATTTTGTAAAATTAAATTCTACTTCACTAAATTCGCTAAATTGTTTAATGTATTCGCCTACTATGCCGCCATAATTACCACTTATTAAGATTTCATAAGGGCTATTATTGATAAAACCATAGTTATAGACTTCTTTAGATAAATCATTGATGTCTTGATCGGATAAATTTAAAGATTCAGAAAAATCAATAAAAGAATTTTCATTTTTACTAGATGTTAAATAATCATCTTTCCATCTTTGGTAATATTTTTTTACGATGTTACTTAGTGTATTATTTTTATCCATTTCATAAACAAAGTATATTTTAATATCACTATAATGATAATTTATAAAATATCCATTTACTAAGATAATATCAATATATTCACTGCGTGGCACAAGAATATAATTAATATCTACATCGTTATTTAAGGCATTTATTAAATCCTCTTTAGTATTGTAAGTAATAAAATCTTCTTTACTTATGAATTTTTTGACGTACTCTAAATCTTCAGTTAATATTCCCACCTTTTTAGAATATATATCATCACGTTTAATATTTTCATCTGTTTTACTTACTAAAACAAAGTGGTCTGTATCGAATATTAAGGAATTATTGGTTAATTCATATGTGTCTTTAAATATATTATTACTACTTTCTCTATTATTGGTAATAGGATTAATTTTTAAATCATATTCTGATGAAAAATCGCTAATAAAATCGTAAAAAACTCCATGGCCATTTTTCCCATATATATTAATATCAT
>CALWAM010000085.1 GCA_944373135.1 uncultured Bacilli bacterium
AGATATTAAAATGTTTTATATTCACACTAAACAAGAAGAAAAACTTAAAGATTTTATAATAAATGAATTAAAATATGGCGTAACAATCCTTGATTCTGAGGGCGGATATAGCAAAGAGAAAAAAAGTATCTTATTGTGTGTTGTAAAAACCAGTGATTATTACTTATTTAAAGAGACCATTTTATCGATCGATAAGGATGCTTTTTTAATCGTTACCGATTGTTATGAGGTAACTGGAGGTGTAAAAAGGAATAAATTGGCATTTCTAAATGACTAAATATATGTTATAATGATTAAAAATAAGGTGGTAATAAATGAAGTTTATTGAAATAAAAAATTGTTATAAAATTTATAAAAATGGTGTAAGTGCTATTGCTGATTTGAACTTAGAAATAAAAAAAGGCGAATTTGTTTTTGTCATTGGCCCTACCGCATCAGGTAAGTCAACCTTTATTAAAATGTTATATCGTGAAGAAAAACCCACCAAAGGTGAGGTTATCGTTGGTGGAATAAATGTCGCCAAGTTACGTAATAGTAAAGTCTACAAATTAAGAAGAAAGTTAGGCGTTGTATTTCAAGATTTTAAACTATTACCAAAATTAACCGTTTACGAAAATGTTTCTTTTGGTTTAGAAAGTCTTGGAATTAAAAATGAAGAAATAAAACCTAAGGTATTTAAAGCTTTAGAAAAAGTAGGATTAAAAGATAAATATCGTAGTTTCCCTGATCAATTATCAGGTGGAGAACAACAAAGAGTTTGTATTGCTCGAGCTATAGTTAATGGCCCTAAACTTTTAATTTGCGATGAACCGACTGGTAATTTAGACCCAGACACCTCAAAAGAAATTATGAAAGTAATAGAAAAGATAAATCAAGAGGGAACCACAGTTGTAATGGCTACTCATGATCGTGATATAGTTAACCGTATGAAAAAAAGAGTAATTGTTATTGATAATGGTGTCTTGACTGGAGATTATGAAAAAGGGGGATATAAAGTCCATGAAAGCAATTAGAATTTTATTTAGAAATATTAATTCCGCTTTTAAAAGCGTCGTTCGTAATTTTAGCTTAAGTATTGCCTCAGTAGCCTGTACTACTATTACATTAATTTTAGTAGCACTATCAGTATTAATAAGCTTAAATGTTAATAACTTTACTCATGAATTAGAAGAAGAATTAACCATTGTAACTTATTTAAATGAAGGAGTAGAAGATCAACAAATAGAAAAAATAAAAGAACAAATCGCAAAAGTTGATGGCTTCGAAAGCTTAGAATTTAAAAGTAAAGATGAATGGAAAGCCGAAATGCAAGCTTATTCCGAAGAGCTAAATGTATCACTATCATATTTAAGTGAAAATCCTTTATTAGATTCGATAGTTGTAAAAGTAACCGATCCCAATAAAATAAATTCTGTAGCCAAAAGTATTCGAGAAATCGAGGGCGTTAAAGATGCGAAATATGGAGAAGGCATGGTCGATGACGTTATTTCTATATTTAATATAGTTCAAAATGCTACCCTAATATTAGTTATAGCTTTAATATTAGTAACTGCCTTCTTAATTAGTAATACTATAAAATTAACTATTTTTTCCCGCCGAAATGAAATTGAAATAATGCGTTTAGTCGGAACTAGTAATGCTGTAATAAGAATGCCATTTATATTCGAAGGATTTATTTTAGGCATAATTGGTGCTATTATTCCCATTATTATAACTATATATGGATATATATTATTTTACGAACATTATAATGGCCATTTATTTACTAATATTATTACCTTAATAAGTCCCGGAAATATTATTTTATTTGTTTCACTAGTTATATTAGTAATTGGTTCTTTAGTTGGTATGTTTGGTAGTTATCGTGCCGTTAGAAAGTATTTGAAAATATGATAAAGAATATGTTAAAAATAAGTTTTAGACTTATATTAATCATTTGTTTATTAATTCCGGGAACCATTGATCCACTAGCGGTTTATGCAGCTTCTAAAGCTAATACGATAGCCGAACTAAAAGAAGAATTAAATAAATTAAAACAAGAAAAAGCTCAATCTGATAACGAAAAAGAACTGACTCAAAGTCAAATTAATCAAAATATTCAAAACATCCAAAACGCCGATAAAGAAAAAGCTCAAATTCAAGAAGAAGTAACTGCTGCTCAAAACAAAATTACCGAATGTGAAAAAGAAATTGAAGAAGTTACTGTCGAAACGCAAGAGTTATTAAAATATTATCAACTAACTCAAGGGGAAAATCAATATATAGAATATATTACTGGAGCTTCATCCACTACTGAATTAATAATGCGTATCGCTGCAGTTGAACAAATAAGTGATTACAATCAAAAAAAACTAAAAGAGCTAGATGCTTTAATTATTGAAAAGCAAAATCTTCAAGTAGAATTAGCTGAAAAAGAAAAAGAATTGGAAGCTAAAATAGATGCTAGTGCTGCTGCCATATCCTCATTAAAAGGCCAACTATCAGCTTTAAATGAAGTTAATGAAGATATAGATTCGCAAATCAATAATCAAAATGCATTAATAAAATATTACGAAGGAATATGTGATAGTGACACTCAACCACTAAGTGAATGTGTTAAAGTTGCTTCAAATAGCGGTTGGACAAAACCATTAGTAAAAGGAAAAGTTACAAGCAACTGGGGATATAGAGTTGATCCTATAACTGGAGCTGCTAGTTCATTCCATAATGCGGTAGATATCGGTGGAAATGCCGAAGGAACTCCAATTTATTCTGGAACTAATGGAACTGTTGCCGCAATAACACGTAAATCATCTTGTGGCGGTAATATGATATATATTCACAGCGAAGTTAATGGCAAAGCTTATACAATCCAATACGCCCATGTTTTAACTGTAAATGTTAAAGTCGGTCAAACTGTTACAATAAACGACGTAATAGCTACTGTTGGTGGCGGAGCTCAAACTAGTTACTATGACAGATGTTCAACAGGTGCTCATCTCCATTATGGCATATCAACAGGATATTATTTAGGTGGTGGAGCTGATGGTTATTCATCATGGAGTAAGTTTGTTGCTTCTAGTGTTAAACCAGTCGGATTCCCTGCTAAAGGCGTTTGGTGGTATTCTAGATTCTAAAAAAATTCTCATAATAGAGAATTTTTTTAAAATTAATGATATA
>CALWAM010000086.1 GCA_944373135.1 uncultured Bacilli bacterium
CAACTACTAGAATTTATTTTGGAAAGCAGTATTAGAAAATAACCGAAAGGTTATTTTTTTTAATTAGTATGAAATTTATCTTTTTTCGACAAAAGTCGATTATCAATTTTTGTATGATCATACTGGTGATAATATGAATAAAAAATTTCTAGTATGGATTGGTATTGCTATTTTATCTGGATTAATTATGGGAAATATTTTTTATAGACAATATGAAAAAGAACAACATTTAGATAATGATTATAATTCATATTTATTACAACTAGGAGTATATGATTCTAAAGAGGAAATGGATATAGCACTAAAAAAAGTGGAAAACTATATGGTAGTAGAAAAAGATAATAAATTTTATGTTTATTTAGGAATTAGTACCAAAAAGAATAATGCGGAAAAAGTAGCAGATGTTTTTAGTAAAGAAGATATTGATGTTTCAATAAAAAAAACAGTGATAGATGATATAGAGTTTATTAGCAACTTAGAACAATTTGATATATTACTAGATAATGCTTCTAGTAGTGAAGATATTAAATCTATCAATGAAGTAATATTATCTAGTTATGAAGAAATGGTTTTAACTAATTAGGAAATAGGTAGAAAAGAGATAATTATTTATTAGGTGGTTTATATGAACTATTTAATAAAAGATATAAAAAAGGAAGAACGTCCAAGAGAACGATTCATTAGAGATGGTGTTGAATCATTATCTAATGAAGAACTATTGTCAATTATCCTAAAAACTGGTACTAAAGATAGATCTGTGAAAACTTTAGCAATGGATCTTTTAAATTCTATTGATAATATTAGTGAGTTAAAAAATATTACGGTTAATAAATTATTATCTATCAAAGGAATAGGAATGGTAAAAGCAATTGAAATTATTTCATCTATTGAACTTGGAAGAAGAATTTATATTGAGAAAAAAGTAATGAAGAAGAAGTTTACTAATTCCTATGACATATATTTAGAAAATAAATATTTATTTTTAGACAAAAAACAGGAATATTTTTATTGCTTATATTTAAATAATAAAAATGAACTTATAGAAAGGAGATTATTATTTATGGGAACAGTTAATAAAAGTGTAGTTCACCCGAGAGAAGTTTTTAAACATGCATATTTAACATCAGCATCTAGTATTGTATGCATGCATAATCATCCCAGTGGTGATGTAACACCATCTAAAGATGATATTATGTTTACTAAAGCTTTAGTAGAAGTAGGAAGGATTCAAAGTATTCCAATAATAGATCATATTATTGCAGGAAGCGATAATTATTACAGTTTTTCTGATAATGGAATAATATAGGAGAAATAAACATGAAAAAAATAGATTTCAAATATCAATTTATAATATTTATTATAAGTGGAGGAATACTTTTTTCCTTACTATTTTTTTCTATTAAATACAATTGGAATTACTCTTTTATTTTAAGAGATATTTTATATTTTCCTATTAATGTCATAGTTCCTGATAATGAACAAGATATAGTTTTAGAAGGAAGAGAGCTAGAACTTCAAAAAGAAGTGAATGAATTAAAAGAATTATTAGAAATAAATAATAGTTTAACCGACTTTACTTCTGTAAATGCCACGGTTGTTAATAGAAATACAGCTTATTGGAATAGCCAGATTACTATCAATAAAGGTAGTAATTCAAAAATAAAAGAAGGAATGGCAGTAATAGATGGTAATGGATTAGTTGGAAGAGTTGAAAAAGTTGGTTTTAATACATCGGTTGTTAAATTAATTACTAATAATTCTAGTAATAATAAAATTTCAGTAAAAATATGGGCAAACGGGGAAGAAATTAATAAAGTACTTACTATTGATGAAGATAATAATATGATTATTTCTGGAATTGATAATAGTTTTAAATTAGAAGAGGGAGCTTTAGTTACTACTAGTGGTTTAAGTGATATTTATCCTAGTGGAATTATTATTGGTTATGTAGATAAAGTAGAAAATGATAAATTTGGTATTAGTAAAAGAGCTTATATTAAACATAAAAGTAATTTAGACAACATCAGATTTGTATCTGTATTAATAAGGAGTTCCTAATGAAAAAGTATATAATGTTTATAATTTCTATAATGATTGACGGACTGATACCAAATGTTACTTTATTTAATTATAATAATATTACTTATTTTAATCCGTTATGTACGGTTGTTAGCTTAGTTTTTTTATATAATGATAAAAAAGATTTTGTAAAATTGTGGCTCATGTCTAGTATTATATATGGTGCCTTATATATTAATAATTTGTTTTTAAGTTTTATTATTTTCTTCATTGTTCTAATGACTATAAAGGGATTAAAAAAATTATTTAGCGATAATCTTATTATTAATTTAATTCAAGTTATGTTAGTTATTTGTATATATGATTTTATATTTTTTAGCATTAATTCTTTAATTATTACTAATAAATTTATTTGGGAAGATTATTTTTACAAAGTTTTTCATTCTATTATTTTAAATTTTATTTATGGAATCATCCTTTTCTTTGTTTTTCCTAAAAAAAGTTCTAAATTAAATTATTAGTTAATAATGTTTAATGGGTGATATTAGTGGAGGAATATAAAAGTTTAAGTAAATTTTATAATAAGAAAAATAATAGTAGTAATAAAAAGAATTATAAGTTTTTATATAAAGTTATTACTAAGATACTAATATGTTTGATTATTTTTGTTACTTTGTTAATTGTGGTAAAAGTAAAACCGGAATTAAAAGACAAAATATATGATTTTGTGTATGAAGATCAGTTTTCTTTCTCATATGTGAATAATTTATATAAAAAATACTTTGGAGATATTTTACCTTTTGAAAATATAGCACCAGAGGATGAAAAAGTTTTTAATGAGAAATTAGAGTACGATAATGCAAGTTTATATAAGGATGGAGTTGCTTTGGAAGTTAATAATAATTACTTAGTTCCAATTATTGAAAGTGGTATTGTGGTATTCATAGGTGAAAAAGAAAATTATGGTAATACTGTTATTGTACAACAAATAGATGGTATTGATGTTTGGTATGGTAATGTTAATATTTCTGATATAAAAATATATGATTATGTTCAAAAAGGCACTTTATTAGGTGAAGTATTAGATAATAATTTATATCTTGTATTTCAAAAAGAAGGGAAGTATTTAGATTATAAAGA
>CALWAM010000087.1 GCA_944373135.1 uncultured Bacilli bacterium
ACCTATACCTTAACTATAACATTTAAAGAAACTAATGATAATCAAGATGATAATAAGGGAGCTACTTTTAGTGGTAAAATAAATATAGATGATGAAGTAATAAAAGATGGAACATCTCCTGTTCAATTACTTAATACTCTATATAGTGAATCTAATCCTGAATTAGTAGTAGATGATTATGATAATATTCGTTATATTGGAGCAGATCCAGCAAATTATATTTATTTTAATTGTGATGATTACAATAATCCAAGTGATAGTACATGTGAAAAATGGCGGATTATAGGATCATTTAAAGATATTGAAGACAGTGAAGGACAAACCACTGAACGAGTTAAAATAATAAGGGATGAATTTGTAAGTACAAGTATAGCTTGGGATGAACGTGATAATGAATTTCCTACTGGGAGTAATAATTGGGCAACAGCAACATTAAATACCTATTTAAATGGCGAATATTATAACTCTTTAAAAAATGATACAACTAAGAATATGATAGATAGTGTTGTGTGGAACTTAGGAGGAACTGCAACCTTTACTAGTGCATCAAATGGTCTTGCTAAACATTTTTATCAATACGAACGAGGAACAACCGTATATGGAAGTAATCCGACGACGTGGACTGGAAAAATTGCTTTAATGTATCCAAGTGATTATGGATATGCCACAAGTGGAGGAAGTACAACAAGTAGAGAAGCATGTTTAAATAAAGAATTGTATAATTGGAATTCATCTAGTGTTAGTGATTGTTATAATAATGATTACATTTTTAATTCTAGTACCAGCCAATGGACATTAGCGCATGATTCATCCGACTCCGACGGCGCGTTTAGCGTCAGCTACAACGGCGATGCGCACAGCAGCAGCGCGTACAACGACTTTGGCGTCAGGCCAGTTTTATATCTGGAGTCTAGTGCGGTGATAACTCAAGGAGATGGAAGCGAAGCTTCACCGTTTGTTCCTAGGGCGTAGGGAATGTGCCGTTGGAGCAGGAATGGCTCCCGGCACTCAAGTTCGCCGATAAGGCGACGGCGCAAGTGAAATTTAAATAAATACTTGAAATAGAGTATTTATTTTTATTATTCTATATGCTATAATTCTTTTGCAAAAGGAAGTGATTTTATGCACAAACCTAATATGAGAGAAGCACGTAATCGTCATAAACAAGAAGTATTATATTTAGATTGTGATAATAGTATTAAAACGGATAAGTTTGTTGGTAAAAAATATTTTTTAAAGACTTATGGATGCCAAATGAATGTTCATGATTCAGAACAAATAAGGGCTTATTTAGAAAGCTTTGGTCTTATTGAAACTGAAGTTTTAGAGGAAGCAAATGTTATTGTTTTAAATACCTGTGCGATTAGAGAAAATGCTCATGATAAAGTATTTGGTTATTTAGGTAGATGTAAACATTTAAAAAAAGCAAAAAAAGATGTAATAGTAGCTTTAGGTGGGTGTATGTCTCAAGAAGAAAATGTTGTTAAATTAGTAGAAGAGAAATATCCATATGTAGATATAGTATTTGGTACTCATAATATTCATGATTTACCACGCTTACTTATCGAAAATACTGGTAAACAAAATATTGAAGTATATAGTGTTGAAGGAAATGTCTATGAAAATACGCCATATAAAAGAGATAGTAAAATTACAGCTTGGGTAAATATTATGTATGGTTGTGATAAATTTTGCACTTATTGTATCGTCCCTTATACAAGAGGAAAACAAAGAAGTAGACGTAGTAGTGAAATAATTAAAGAAGTAAAATCCTTAGTTGAAGAAGGATACCAAGAAGTAACATTATTAGGTCAAAATGTTAATGCCTATGGTAAAGATTTACCAGATGAAATGAGTTTTGCTAAATTATTAGAGCAAGTAAGTTTAACTAATATTCCTCGCATTCGTTTTGTCACTTCTCATCCTTGGGACTTTACTGATGAAATGATAGATGTAATAGCTAAATATTCTAATATAATGCCTTATATACATTTACCTATTCAAAGTGGTAGTAATCGTATTTTAAAGCTTATGGGAAGACGTTATACTAAAGAAAAATATCAAGAATTATTTAATAAAATTAAAAGTAAGATTCCTAATGCTACTATCACCACTGATATAATTGTTGGTTTTCCTGATGAAACTGAAGAAGATTTTAATGAAACATTAGATATAGTTAATTATTGTAAGTTCGATGGCGCTTATACTTTTATTTATTCGCCAAGAGAGGGAACTCCAGCTGCCACCATGCCTGATAATACTTCTTTAGAAGAAAAAGAAAATAGGTTACAAAGATTAAATAAATTAGTTAATAATTATTCTTTAAAATCTAATCAAAAATATTATCATCAAACAGTTAAAGTCTTAGTTACTGGAGTAAGCGAAAAAGATTCCTCAAAAGTTGTTGGATATAGTGAAGAAATGAAATTAGTAAATATAGAAGCTCCTTTAAATACTATAGGTAAAATAATCGATGTTTACATAACTGATTGTAAGAGTTTTAGTCTTGATGGTAAAATAAAAGAACAATAATATTTATTTATTAATTGTTCTTTTTTTTACCATATATAGTAGTATTAGTATTAATCCTAAACTTAATATTATTAAATAAGTATATTTATATAAAAATAATACAACATTATATTTGCTAATAACTGTAATTGAACTAAATAAAACAAATATTAGGATAAATCCTAAAAAATATTTATTAATGCTTTTTTTTGGACAAATAATATTATTTATTATATAACCGCAAACCGAACAAGTTATAAAAACATCAAATACCCAAGTTAAAGTTAAAATATTTTCTAAATGTTCTAAAAAGTTTAAAATACTAAGTTTTTTTAAAATCATATATTCTGGGAATCTATACATACTTGCTAAAGGGAATCCAAATACACCAATTACTGTAATAAATGAAACTAATAAAGTAATACAACCAATTATATAGCCTTTACTATATTCCTTAATTGATAAATTTAAATCAGGTATATTTAATAATAATATTTGGGGAAATGATGCATATGCAGCCGTAATTAATCATCATAAAATAATA
>CALWAM010000088.1 GCA_944373135.1 uncultured Bacilli bacterium
AATTTATTTAATATATTATAAATCATCCCTATAATAACATTAGATACTACTTCATTAAATATAATTATATTATTTATATCAAAATTATTAACCACATAAAAATATCCAAATATTATTAATATACCAGAAGTAAATAATACTACTTGTTGAGATTCATCTTTATAATAAAAATGCATTACTAAGTATAATATAGAAACAATAATAAATAATAAAATAGTTCCAATATTTAATATCTTCTTACCTAATTGAAATATTCCACTTGCTTCATCTAATTTATCAGAAATATCAATCTTATTTTCATAAACATTAACTATTTGTTTAATAAACTTATTAATAGCATCTTTATCTTCATTCTCAATATCATATTTTAATAAATATTCATTAACATTCTCTCTTAAATTATTTTCTATAACTTTAGTATCATAACTCTTAGATTCCCCATTATAAATATAATTAATTAAACTATTAGTATCATTAATAAGCATTTCTTCAGTATATATGTCATTAATTATTTCTTCATCAAGTCCAGATTGAATAACATAATTACTCATCTCTTCATATACCATACTATATAATTCATTATAATAATTATTCTTATCTAATTCTCTTAATATAAAATTTTCATTAAATATTGTAAATCTTACTATAATTAAAGAAATTAAACCAAAAAACATTATTGTAAATATATATTGAAATATATATTTATTAATTAACTTTAATCTAATCTTCATATACTTCACCTACTAACTTCGCATATACAATATATCTTTCATCCTTAAAACCTAATGTATAAGTAGGATAACAAGTATATAATATTAACATTTCTTCATCATTTTTTATTTTAAAACTTTCTATATCATCATCTTTAATTACTTTATAGTTATCTACTTCATAAGTAAATTCTCCATAATCTGTTGTAATTATTATCTTATCACCTATTTCTAACTTAGGTAAATTCTTAAAATAATCTTTACTATTATGAGCTGATAGTATAATAGTTCCATTTTCTCCAGCAAAATAACTACCAGCAAAATGTCCTACACCTTTTTTTAAGATATCTAAAGTATCTCCATAAAATATCTTTTGTTCAATATCTAACTTATCTATTTTTAAAGTCCCCCATATAGTACCATAACTAGGATATTTAACTAATCTTTTATTCTCAATATCAAATTCTAAATCATTATTATATACCATTCTTTCTTTAACAATAACCATATTTATTAAATTAACAAAGTCATTAACTTTATCATTAAAAAAGAAAAATACTATAAATATAATCAATGAAGAAAAAAATATTGATATAAATAATTCTTTACCCATTTCTTTAAAAAATCTTTTAATATTACTTTTCATATCTTAATTTCCTTACTACATAAATAATACCTAATAATACTATAGTACCAGATATATAAACAATATAATTAGTATCATCAGTATATTTAATTAACTCCGTCATTTCTACAAATAAAGAACCATCTTTATTATAAATAGATATATTATCATCACTTATAGTTACTTTAATATCAATCTTATTAGCTACATCTTTAACTATATTAATAATTTTATTTTTATCATCTTTATTTAAATCTTTAATATCTTTAACATCACTATCATCTATTATTTCAATTATACTATTAACTTTATTACTAATATAATTCATATCACTACTCATTAATTCATTATTATTTAAATATCTCTCAACTAATACTTTTATATCATCACTAACTTGAAATTTTTCACCATTAATAATATATTCTTTAGTTAAAACATCATATAATTCATTCTTATCCATAGCTTTAACATTTATATTTATAAATAATAAACAAAATAATATTAATTTCTTCATCTATTATCATCTCTTTCTTATTTATATCCTACTACATATATTATTTTATAACAAGAAAAAAGAGTGTTACCACTCTTAATATAAAATTTTCCTTGCGCCGTCGCCTTAACAGCGAATCTCACGGCCCCTGCACATGAAATTATAGTGATGTGCAGGGGCAAGGCTTCGATTTTAGTTTATTTATTTTATTTAGTTTTATCTATCTTATTCTTGTAAGTACGTTTTGAAGTGCTATCGCTTCGCGATTACTGCGCACAAACCACGCCGCGGGAGGAATTGTAAGTGTCAACTGCACCAGCGTAACGATAGAAGTAGAAGACCCCCGCATTGGCGCCATCACCGCAACCGCCTCCGCGTCTGAACCAAGAGTGAGTCGAATCCGGCAAGCCCGCGTAATCACTATACCAACCACCAGTTTCACTTCCGAATATTTTTAGCGTTTCTTTAGTCGCATCTCCTAATTTACCTCGAGCATGATTTGTATATGATGTACTATAAGTATATGAATTAAAGTATTTACTATCGGGAATATTGGTACTAACAAATCCTGCACTACTTGAATAAAAGGCACCACTAGTACTAACCATATTGCCCATAACATATTCCCATGCGCTACCACTCATATCGTAAACTCCATAAATATTTTTGGTGGTTGATTGGGCGACGTTAGTTTTATAAGCATCATTTGTGCCACCGCCAGTATAATAACTACTATTAGAATTTATTGATACCTCAACACATGTACCATCAGTACATGTTCCATACTTACTTTGCGTTAAATACGCAACAGCTCCCCACTCCATATTCTTCATCATATGGGAATCGCCACTTAAATCGTAAACAGATTTAATATCTTGAATAGCGGTGAAGAAGGATGATACAGTTGTATTCCTTAAACTACTTACATTTGGTTTAATAGTTATTTTACCAGTACTACCACTAACCTCAAACTTACCGACCCAGAAACCAGTGAGTTCAGTATCACCGAAGGTAAAGGCAGGATGAGTATAAGTACTTGTGCCATTTAAAATACTTCCATTAGTTGTATCCGTACATGTTTCACTTGAAGCATTAGTTGGTGTTGATATAAAATTAACATCCGTACACTCAAC
>CALWAM010000089.1 GCA_944373135.1 uncultured Bacilli bacterium
TCATAATTAAATCATGAGCTTTTTCTTTTGAAATTTTTGCAATTTTTTCTAATTGCTCCATTTCTTGTTTTAATAGTTCGTTCATCTTACTTTCTTTATCTTGCAACTCTTTTTGCTTCGCTAATATATTATTATCTTTTTGATCAATCAAAGCATCTTTTTTTTGTAGCATTTCCTCTCTTTTATCGAGATTAGATTCTTTTTGTAACAATCGTTCTTCCATTTCTTTTAATTCAAATTTTTTCTCTTTGATTTCTTGATCAGATTGTTGCTTTAAGCGATAAGATTCTTCTTTTAGTTCTAAAATAGCATCTCGACGATGTTTATCAGCTTCTTTTTTAGCTTGTTCTATTAACATATTAGCTTTTGATGCAGCATTTTTGCTTCTAAGCAAAAAAACTATAAATGTTACACCAATACCAGCTAAGGCTCCAAATAATAAAGTAAGAATCGGATTAATAAATAATCCCATAATTCTTATCCTCCTTAATTTTTTATAGAAATTTTTAATTATATTAAATATCTATACTCCAATTATAAAATGTTTTTGGCTTTTTATCAAGGATAATATTGCTGGGATTATTAAGCATTTAAATATTAATCTTATTTTTCTTTTGGCTTTTTTAAGTCTTTTTCTTCTTTACCAAATCCATAATGAAGACGTATTTTATTATCTATTTCATCTCTTAATTGAGGATTTGATTTTAGATATTCTTTAACGTTTTCACGTCCTTGGCCAATTTTCTCACCATTATAAGAATACCAAGCCCCACTTTTTTCGATTATAGCTAAATCGCTAGCTATATCGACTATTTCACCTTCTTTAGATACTCCTTCACCATACATTATATCTACACTTGCTGTCTTAAATGGTGGTGCTACTTTATTTTTTACTACCTTAATATTAGTCTTATTACCAATTATTTTATCGCCACTTTTTATTGCTTCAGCTCTTCTAATATCTAATCTTATTGAAGCATAAAATTTTAAGGCTCTTCCACCTGGAGTTGTTTCAGGATTTCCAAACAATACACCAACTTTTTCTCTTAGTTGATTAATGAATATAGCAGTTGTTTTAGTTTTATTTATTGTTCCAGATAATTTTCGTAAAGCTTGACTCATTAATCTGGCTTGCAAGCCAACATGCGAATCACCCATTTCTCCTTCAATTTCCGCTTGGGGAACTAATGCTGCTACGGAGTCAATAACAACAATGTTAACGGCTTCGCTTCGTACTAAAGCTTCGCAAATCTCAAGCGCTTGCTCCCCAGTATCTGGTTGACTTAATAAAAGTTCATTAATGTTTACGCCCAAATTTTTGGCATATACTGGATCTAGTGCATGCTCGGCATCAATAAAAGCTGCCCTTCCACCTTGTTTTTGAACCTCAGCTATGGCTTGAAGTGCAAAGGTCGTCTTTCCACTTGACTCAGGACCATAGATTTCTATTATACGTCCCTTGGGATATCCCCCTACTCCTAAAGCTATATCTAGGGAAAGCGAACCACTAGAAGTTACTTCAATATTCAAATGTTCTTCGCCACCAAGTTTCATGATTGCTCCCTTACCAAATTGTTTTTCAATGTCGGCTAAAACTTGTTCTAGAGCTTTATCTTTATCCTTTTCGTCTTTAATAGTTTTCATGTCAATGTCCTCCAAATCTTTACTACATTTTTATTGTATCAATCTTATTTTTAATTGTCAACATTTTTTCGAACAAATGTTTTATTTTTTATTTTTCCCCCCTATTTATATATTAACGTTTATTAGTTAAAATACTTTTAAATTTAAAAAAAGCCACAATAGTGACTATTTATTATTAAAGATAAAATCTTTGTTAGCAACGTAATATTGTATGCCAGAATAAATTGAAAGAATAGTTGCAATAATAATTATGACTTCATCCAAGTAAATACCAAACATTTCAAATGGAAGATTATAGAATAAAGCTAGAGTTACGCCTATTAACATGAAGATAGTTTTAATTTTACCAGGCCAAGAAGCAGCAATTACTTTTCCTTTATTACCACTGGCCATTTTGATTGAATCAACAACTGTATCACGAGTTATTATAATAACTGGAATTAATACAGAAATCATGTGATTATAAGCTAGAATGATTAAAACTCCATTAACTAAAACTTTATCAGCAATGGCATCCATTACTTTGCCAAAGTCAGTAACTAAATTTTTACTACGAGCAATATAGCCATCTAAAAAGTCAGTAACTGAAGCTATTAAAAATAATATTCCGGCAATAATAAAGTTAAGTTCAACTGGTGTAGTTTTTATTTCTAATATAGTTGGCCAATAAATACCTAATTGGTCCCAAGGAATACCTATTAATATTAAAACAATTACTGATAATATTAATCTTACTATGGTAATTTTATTTGGTAAATTCATTTTCATATCACACCTTTATCTTATCATACTAGACATACTGGAACGATTATTATCGATTGTAATTTGTTTTACAGCCCAGAACGTCACTAAAGCAACAAGGATTGCCACTAAAACATATACCCAAAGTAGACTTTTACTTTTATATACTTCATTAGTCATTGTATATGGTGAAGATATTTTGGTTTCTTCATCATGTTCTTGTTCTTTTTGTTGTTCTTTTATTTTAGTTTCTATATCACTAATCGAAATTTTAGAAGTATACTCAAATAAATATTCATTAAAAAGATCAACCATTTTGGTACTATCTAATCCTAAATATTTAGCATATGCAGCAATATTTTCTTTTAAAGCAAAAATATCCTTAAAGCATCCAATATTTCCTGATTCAATATTTTCTATAGTAAGCGGCTTTATATTCAAATCTTTGCTCGCTTCATCTATACTTACTCCTGAATTTTCTCTGGCTTGTTTTAAAGTCAATCCTATCTC
>CALWAM010000090.1 GCA_944373135.1 uncultured Bacilli bacterium
CAAGCGCTAAAACACAAAAAAACTAGATTTTATCTATGTTTGTAAGGATTTTTATATCAAAACTGTCAAAGTTGGGTAAATAAAAAATTAATTTATTATAATAAATATAGTTGAATTTTTAATTTTTATTGTTATAATATTGGCATAAATATTTAAGGAATATTATCTTTTAATATTGCACCTTGGTAATCTTTTATATGTGAGGTGAATATATGAATTCTACTGATAATACATTGCAAGAATTATTTGATTCTTGCCTTAACAATAGTGAAAGATTAAATAGAGTCTACGAAATCATTTTAAATAGTGATAATAAAGCGAAATTTATTTTAAGAATTTTTGAAGTAAATAGACTATACGATTTAATATATAACAATGGTAAATCTTGGCAGGATAATTATGATGTTACACAACTTATTAGTATTTTTCTAAATAATAAAGAAGAAGCTCTTAAAATTCTAAAAAAATATTATGGAGCATTGAAAAGTAGTGACATTTTAACAAATGCTTCAGGAATTAATGAAGTTAAAAAGTTTTTGAGTAAATATAATGATATAAAAATATATACTATTAATGATATAATTAGAGACTTTATTAAAAAGTATTATAATTATCTTATGAAAATATATGGCGATAACCAAACAGTTATTCGACTTTTAATAATTGTATTAAATGATGAAAAATTTGTTGATGATTTTATAAAAAAATATTTTAAAGATGAAAAAACATTTTATCAATTAAAACCTTATATAATTTCTTTATTATTTGGTGATTGTTATTTATATTGTATATATATGTATAATAGACATGACGACTTTCATTATGAGCGAATATTACGTTATATAGACGATAAAGTTGCCAAAAATGATATAAGTTTGGACGAAAATATCCGTGAGGGAATGATAAATTTGCAAATTTTACAATATGCTATTTTATTTATTATGCAAAAAAAGTTTTCCTTTGATTTAAAAAAAGAAATTAAGGAGCAAGAAAGAGTTCAGACACTTAAAAAGGTTAATCCTCTGTTTTTATGGGATTAACCTATTTTAGTTTTAATCAATTCAATACCACGATAGGGATTATCTAATAAAATATTATATATTAATTTTTCTTTTTTCAATTCTTCAATAAAAATCATTTCTTCGGTAGTAAGAGTATAATTTCTTACATCATCATTTGTAAAGACATGGGCTTTTACATCAGTTCCAAGTAGATAATCCGCACTCACATCAAAAATGTTAATAAAGTCCACAATAGTTTCCAGAGAAGGATTTCTTTTTTCTAATTCATATAAACAAATTTCAGATTTCTTTACTCCGACTAAATTTCCTAATTCAGTTTGATTTAAGCCTTTTTCTTTTCTTAGCTTTCTTAATCTATCACCTTTTATCATAAGACCTCCAATTACTTGAATTATATATTAGGATTATTTGGTTGAGATAAAAGTTTATTTATAGAAAATTTTTCTTGCGTTTTTGAGTTATTTGAAATAAAATTTAGATGGTGAGATTATGAATAAATTAAAAGAACTAAGAATTAAAAATAATTATACTTATGAAGATATGGCTAAGATGTTAAAAATAAGCAAAACATATTATTACCAATTAGAAAATTATAAAAGAAGACTTTACTATCATATGGCGATTAAAATAGCGAATATTTTCAATAAAAAACCAGATGAAATATTCTTAAATGATTATTTATCATTATCGTGATTACTGCTTAAAAAAGTTACTTTTTCAGCAACAACATTCGTAATATATTTTTTTTGGCCATCTTTTTCATATGATTCGACTTGTAAACGTCCCTTGATACCTACTACATCCCCTTTTTTACAGTATTCTTTTGTATTAACAGCTATGCCGTCCCAAAGAATGCATCTAATAAAATCGGTTTCATAGATTCCGTCTTGATTTTTAAATGATCGTCCAACAGCTAAAGTAACCGTAGCTATTTTTTTGCCTTTATCAGAGGCATTTATCTTGGGATCATCAGTTAGACGACCAACTAAAATTACTTGATTTAACATTAATTCCTCCTTTCTGATTAGATTTTATAATGATAATAATTTAATGGCAAATTACCAATTCAGTTAATTGTTAGGAAATTTTTATAAAATAATATTATTTTTATTTAAATCATAAATATTATCATAAAAAATAAATAAATTTAGTTAAATTATTTTTTTTATAGTTCTAATACTATAGACATTTTCATTATATTTGTGCTATTATACTTAATGTTGCAAAAAAGGAGGTTTACTCATGAAAGTTTTTACGGAAAATGGGGTTTATGTTCAATATGCAGATTTACTAAATTTAGATAGATTTAATGATTTTGTACCTAAAAAAATAAAATCCAAAATATATATAATGAGATTGTTTGGATTATTAATGCCTAATGAACATAGTTATTTTTTATTTAGAAATAATGATGAAATAGCATTTTTTAAATCACAAAATTTTATTATTGATTTAGATTCCATAAGACATATGGACGATATAAGTCTATGGAAGTTGGTAAATCAATTGCAAAATGAAAAAGATGAAGCAGTAGAATGTTTAAAAAGATTAGTAACTAATCATAGTCATACTACCCTAGCAGTTAGAGCTATCGAAACGACGGAGTATAAGATGAGAACTATATTAGATTATACTCGTAATAGAGAAATTAATACTCCTCACATTCATAATGGTAATGTTCTTCAAAGAGTTTTACCTAGAAAATAAATTACTTAAGTATTATTAATATTTAAGTTTTTTTATTGTATAAGATATACCTTTTTGATATAATCCTGACTTTGACAGTTTTAAAAGAGCAAAAACTCTCCAAGCCTTTATTTATAAGGCTTTAGAGAGCTTTTT
>CALWAM010000091.1 GCA_944373135.1 uncultured Bacilli bacterium
GATGTAGGCAAAGATATTAAGGTTGTAAGTAATGTTAATGATATATATCATGTTGTAGTACTAAAAGAGGAAATATGATTTTCTTTATTCTAATGGATTTATTAGTAGCATCATTTACTGAGTTAAGCAGTTATTTTGTTATTATTGGTTTTATAAAATGTCAAAAAATTACGAGCTTTTTATTGGGGGGCTTGTTATTAAGCTTATTATTAAATAATTATCTTTATTTATTAATATTTTTGTTATTTTATTTATTAAATAAATGGGTATTTAAATTTAAGATCATTAATATTAAAAGTTTTATTTTAAAATATTTAATTAATATAAGTATATTTATGTTAATACTTTTGATTGTTAATGGAGGCGGTTATATTAATGTTTTATATATTATTTTAATTAATCTTATTATTGGATGTTTATGTTATAAATTTATTTATAATGACATAGTTATTAATAGGTGAAATATATGGATGAAAAAGAAATAATAATGAATGTAAGAAAAAAAAGAGAAAAATACTATATGGATCAAAGTAGTAATAAGAAAGTTAGTCATTATATTAGTAACTTATTTACTAGAGTATTGTTAGCTACAGTAATGCTATTAATTGGGGTTATAGTTATTAAAGGGAGTGAAGAAGGTAAATCTTTATTAGAAAAAACATTTTTTACGACTAATATATCTTTTGCCAAGATATCTTCTTATTATGATAAATATTTTGGAAATGGCATTGTTTTAGGTGAAGAAAAAGAAGATGATAAAATGGTATTTAATGAACAATTAAGTTATAAAGAAAAAGAAGACTATTTAAATGGGGTAAAATTAACGGTTGATGAAAATTATTTAGTACCTAGTTTAAAAAGTGGAATTGTCGTATTTATAGGAGAAAAAGACAACTTAGGCAATGTATTAATAGTACAAGGTGTTGATGGATGTGATATTTGGTATGGTAATATCAATGTTGGTGATATTAAATTATATGACTATATAGAAAGTGGTATATTATTAGGAGAAACTAATGGAAACTTTTTATATATTATGGTGCAAAAAAATGGTGAATATTTAAATTATGATGAGTACTTTGAAGAAAGTTAAAATCGATTTAACTACTTATTTTATAATGCTTGGTAGTTTGTTATGTGGATGGTTTATTAATGTAATATTAATATTTGTAATTGTTTTTATTCATGAATTAGGACATGTGGTATTGCTTAAATATTATCAGGAAGAAATTGAAGAAATAAGAATATATCCGTTTGGGGGGATTACTAAAACAAAAATTTTAATTAATACACCATCTAATAAAAGTATTGCTATTGCTTTAGGGGGAGTGATAGCTCAATTAATTTTATTATGTGTATTTATATTATTTTTTAATTTTAGTTTTGTAGAATATGATACTTTTTTAATGTTTTATAAGTATAATATGGCGATAATATTTTTTAATTTGATTCCTATTATTCCACTTGATGGAAGTGTTATATTAAAAAATATTTTAGCTAAGTTTTTACCTTATAGAATTAGTAATATTATTTATATAGTTATATCATTTTTAGGGATATTATTATTTTTTAGCTATAATTATTTTTATAAAATTAATAATTATATGATTATAGGTGTTTTAATATATAAAAGTATTAATAGTATTAAAAATTATTCTTATGAAAGAAATTTATTTTTTTTAGAAAGATATTTATATAAGATTAAGTATCGAAAAATTAAATATATTAATAATAAAAATAATTTTTATTTAGATAGTCATCATTTTATTAAAAATGATAATTTATATAAAGATGAAGATGAATTTTTAAGGAATATGTTTGACAATAGTTAATAATATTGGTATAATCTTTAATGTTTTAAGGCTTTCTTAAAACCGCACTGAAAAGGTTTTTAAAATTTATTACCTTAAAGGCGTGTCTTATAATTTGATAAAGGAGGTATAAAATGAAAGCTATATTCGTTACAGGTGGAAAACAATATTATGTAGCTGAAGGCGATGTTATTTATGTTGAAAAATTAAATAATGAAGTTGGAAGTGACATAGAATTTACTGAAGTTTTATATGCTGATGGTAAAGTTGGAAGTCCAGTAGTTGATGGAGCAATTGTTGTTTGTAGCGTTGATAAACATGGTAAACAAAAGAAGATTGTCGTATTTAAATACAAACCTAAAAAGAAATATCGTCATAAACAAGGACATAGACAACCATATACTAAATTAACTGTTAAGAAAATTATTGTTAAGTAATTATGATTAAGGTAGTTATTAAAGATAAAAGTATTAAAATGACAGGACATGCTAATTATGCTTGCTACGGTAAAGATATAGTGTGTGCTAGTGCTTCTAGTATCGTGATTACGAGTATTAATGCTTTATTAAAAATTGACAAAAATTCGGTTAAAGTTAATGAACGTAGTGGATATTTAGAAGCTGAATTAATTAGTAATGATGATTGCTGTAAAAAAATATTTGATAATATGATAGATTTATTACAAGAATTAAGTAATAATTATCCTAAAAATATAATAATTAGAAATGAGGAATAGAAATGAATTTTTTAAAGTTAAATATTCAATTATTTGCTCATAAAAAAGGTCAATCAAGTACTCAAAATGGTAGAGATAGTGCTGGACGTCGTTTAGGTGCTAAAGCAAGCGATGGTCAAACTGTAAGTGCTGGTAGTATTTTATATCGTCAAAGAGGTACTAAGATTTATCCAGGAGTAAATGTTGGAATGGGTAAAGATCATACTTTATTTGCTAAAATTTCAGGTGTTGTTAAATTTGAAAGATTAGGAAGAGATAAGAAAAAAGTTAGTGTTTATGAAGCTAAATAACTAACTTT
>CALWAM010000092.1 GCA_944373135.1 uncultured Bacilli bacterium
AAGATGGAAAATTAATTGGGGCAGTAACACACGTTTCAATTGATAAAGTAAATACTGGATATGGTATTAGTATAATAACAATGTTAGAAGAAGGAGATAAATAAAAGCAGCCAATATGTGGCTGTTTTAATATTTTAATATGCGAGTAAATACTTGGCGCTTATCTTCTAAAACTTTGGTAAAATAATCTAGAGAATTTTTAGATAAACATATTTGGGAAGTATTACCAGTAAATCTTTCTAGTATTTTGCGATATTCATCATCATAAGCTAAGCGTTCAAATATTGGTTTACAGATTTGCGGGTATTGTATATATAAAGATAATAAATTAGGATCTAAACCGTCGTAATTGGTGATAGAATCTTGTCTGGCTTTATCGGGATCTTGATATAAAGTTGTTTCGTTATAAGGAAATAATGGACACCATATTTGACCGGCTTGATATCTTAATTGATGACGATGTTCTACGCCAAGAATTTTTTCATTATCATATATTTTACTTAATGTTAAACCACGTAATTTATAACGATCATTTTCTCTTGTTATTTGTTCTTGACCTAAAGGACTTTTAAATACTTGCGAGGGATGAAGCCTTTGAGTATATGATATACCACTAATCTTAGGAATTTTAAAGCAGATATTATGATAGTTACGATCTTCTTGGTTAACAAAAGCATCACTTATAAATAATTTTATTAATATAAGTTCATTTTTTTTATAATCTTCGCTAGCTAAATAGTCCCTAAAGAAAGCTAATAAATTTTCTAAAGTATATCCTCCATAACTAATAAAATGGGAAATTTCTGCATTTAATAATTCACTTACTAAATAGTAGTTATAATCAGTACTTTGAAATGATTCAGATAATAAACCACATTGTGTTTTTTCTTGATTTGATCTACCATATGGCGAAACGGTTCTAACATAGGCTACTTTATAATCTACTGTATCTAATTCCATTATTTCCCGGCCAAACATACTAAAAAATTGTTCAGTAAATAAACGAAAGTCATCACGAATTTTAAAGTATTGTAATTTATTGTTAATCATATACCAAGTTGGTTTTTCTCTTAAATATTTTTCATTTAAAGCTACAAGTTTTTTTAACTCATGAGTGGGAATCATTTCACTCCGGTAATGGGGTATTAAAGCTTGATTTAATTTCATAATAGTCCTCCTTTTTTATGGTATGCTATCACATTATAATTAAACATGCAATAATTTCATAAAAAGATATGATAAAAATTAAAACTATGTTATAATAAATTAGAAAATAGAAAGAGTAGGAGTAAGATAATGATTAATTATAGTTATAGTCAAAATTTTGATTTAGAAATTTTATTATCGTTCATAGCAACATATTCTTTATTTATATTAATTTTAGCGATATTAATGCTTATAAGTATGTGGAAGATATTTAAAAAAGCTGGTAAAAAGGGATGGGAAGCGGTTATTCCAATATATAATTTGATTGTTTTATTAGAAATAACCAATTTACCTAAATGGTATGTTTTGCTATTATTTATTCCGTTTATAAATATTTATATATTATTTAAAATATATATTGAACTCGCGCATGCTTTTGGTAAATCTACTATGTATGGTGTTCTTATGGTATTTTTTAACTTTATTTGCTTACCGATTTTAGCTTTTAGTAAAAATGTTATTTATATAGCTAGGAGTGGTGGTGGTTTAGTAGATAATATTGGAAAAGAAAGCAGTCAAAATGCACAAAATAATTTAGACAATACAATAGAATCGTCTTCTATTGACGGTGGTTTAATAAATACCAATTTTAATGAAGCGAGTATCAACAATAATCAAATTGAAACTCTGGATGTAACTAATAATGTTAATGAAAATAATTCCCCAAATAATGAAAAAATATTGCTAGATCAACGATCACAATTAGAAGAAAATAAGGGTAAATATTGTCCAAGATGTGGTAAATTACTTGAAAATATAGCGACCTTTTGTCCTAATTGTGGCTATAAAATGTAATAGTTTAGAAGTTAGATAGAGACATAAATGTCTCTTTTTTATTATAATTAAAGCTTTATTTTTAATGATAAAAATGCTATTATTATAATAGAGTAGGTGGATTATGAATAAAGAAGAGTTAATTAAAATGCATATGAAAAGTGCTAAAATGAATTATTTAGATGATATTTTTTTAGGCACTCAAGAAAGCCAAGGATTACGTAATGCTGTTAGTGCAATTAAGTTTGTTTTATTTAATGATAAAAGTGTAGTACCAATTGGTATGGAAATTAAAGATAAATATGAGTTTATTAGTAGTAGATATAATGGGCGAGCTAAAGCAAAGTTATTTCAATATTTAGACATGTTACATATTTTGTGTAAATATGCTTTATGTTCTTTTGGAATAAGAAATGAACCTTTTAACTTAGATGATGATTTTTACTTAAAAGTTAGAAATAGTAAAGATATTGAAGATGATATAGATGAAGAAAAAGCCGTAGAATTATTGAGTTATGCTTTAGTTGACGATATATATGGGGGATATATATTAGTAGCTAGCAATGAAGGTATTAGAACAATGGTAATAAATCATTTAATAAGTGAGAGATATATAAAAAATTTAAGAGATGAATTAGATAGTTTCGATGAAATTATTACTAATAAGGAGATGGATGGAAACTTAAGAGTTATGTATTTAGATTGTTTCCAAAAATTAGATGAAGTTATGTATGAAATTAAAAATAAAGATATAAATTATATAAAATAAAAAAGACATTAATTTGTCTTTTTAATATTGAATAAAATATGCAATAAAGG
>CALWAM010000093.1 GCA_944373135.1 uncultured Bacilli bacterium
TTACCAAGGATTTTGCTATTAGAGCTCCCTTTTGCTCTTATGTTTACATCATCTACTAATACTTCTACATACCAACCTTTTTTTATTTCTGCTATTCTTTCTTCTTCTTTTTTATCCTTAATAAAAAAATATACTCCAATTCCTCCCGCTATTACTAATAAAAAAACAATTATAATTAAATAAGATAAAATAAAAGTTACTATACACAATATTATCACTGATATTGGTTTATTAATTATAATAAAATTAAAATAATTAATGAAAATTTTAATAATTAACACGTGAATAAAAAAATCCCCAAAGCCATTTTTGATGTACTATTTATAAATTTTTTTAAATATAATTTATTACTAAAATTCAATCTTGTTAATAATTCAAATAAAAACATTGCGGATAGTAAAATTCCAAAAAAATCATACCATAAATTGTAATTAATATTTAATTTAAAAACAAATATTTGATAAAGACATGTAAAAAGCAAAGAAAATGATAGACAGACTAACAACATAAAATTAGAAATCTTTTTTAATATCTTTTTTTGATAAATTATATAACCTAATATTAAATATATTCCATAAATACCACCGCTAAAAGAAAAACTTAAAATGCTAGCAACATTAAAATCATATAAATTATAAGTAATTTTATTAATAAAAGGCAGAATAAATAAAACAATTATTGAAGGAACCATAAGCATCAAAACATATTTAGTATCAAATTTTTTTACAACAACTCCAATTATAGGAACAAAAATATATAAGCTTAAAATCATAGGCATATACCACATATTAGGCAAATTAACCTGTCTTAAAAAAAATATTGATTCTATTCCTTGTGTTATACTCCAAGATCTAACTGGGAAAATTAGCAAAAATATTGTATATAAAATATTCCATATTTCAACACAGATAAATAGCTTCAAAAAATTATTTAAATAAAATTTTCGAATATTTTTTTCGTCGTCAAAATTTCTATTCAATAATAAACTTCCAGAAAGAAAAAGAAACATAGGAACACCTAATCTTGATATAGTAAATGCAACTAATCTAAAAAATTGCGAATAGTAACTTAGAGAATTCCATTCATTTAATCCCATTCTGTAAACAGCTTCAACCGAATGGCATAAAATAACCAATAAAATTGCAACAGTTCTAATTAAATCTAAACATATTACTCTTTGTTTCATCATATAACACTTTCCAATCATAAATAGTCAAATTACGTAAACATCAAGTAAAAACTTTCAACTATTTAAATTCACTACCATATCTAATGCTGCAGCTATTACTTTATCCATATCATAATATTTATAATTTCCTAGTCTTCCACCAAATATAATATTTTTTTCTTGATCAGCTAATTTTTGATATTGTTCATATAAAGAATTATTTTTTTCATCATTTACTGGATAATAAGCTTCATCACCTTTATGCCAATTACATGGATATTCCTTTGTAATAACAGTATCAGGTTGATTACCAAATTCAAAATGTTTATGCTCAATAATTCTAGTAAATGGAATATCTCTATCAGTATAATTAACTACAGCATTACCTTGATAATTATCAATACCTAAAAGTACTTCATTTTCAAATTTTAAAGAACGATATTCCAACTCTCCCAAACAATATCCAAAATATTCATCAATCATACCAGTATAAATAACTTTATTAGCAAGCTCATTATATTTTTCTTTATCTAATAAATAATCACAATTTAATTCTAAGTCACAGTTTTCTAACATTTTTTCAATAATTTTATTATAACCACCTATAGGTATACCTTGATAACGATCATTAAAATAATTATTATTAAAAGTAAATCTTACCGGCAATCTTTTTATTATAAAGCTTGGTAATTCTTTACAATCTCGTCCCCATTGTTTTTCAGTATAACCTTTGACTAATTTTTCATATATATCTCTACCTACTAAAGATATGGCTTGTTCTTCTAAATTAGAAGGTTCTTTACCATTAAGTTCTTTCTTTTGTTTTTCTATCTTTTCCTTAGCATCAATTGGAGTTATTACATCTTTCCATAACTTAGTAAAAGTATTCATATTGAAAGGCATATTGTATATTTCCCCCTTATAATATGCAATTGGAGAATTTATATAATTATTAAAATCCACAAATTGATTTACATAATCCCAAATTTTTTTATCATTAGTATGAAAAATATGTGCTCCATATTTATGTACATTAATACCATTTATGTTTTCACAATATATGTTTCCACCAAAATGATTTCTTCTATCAATAACTAAACATTTTTTTCCTATTTTAGACATTTCAAATGCCACTGTTGCTCCAAATAATCCAGCACCAACAATTAAATAATCATATTTCTTCATAATATTCCTCACATTAATCCTTCACTAAAAATAAATAATTTTTAAATATTTTTAATTTACTAAAAATCCAAACAATAATATAACTTATTAATATTGAACATAAATAATATATCAAGATGTTTATAAAATCATTATAATTTAAAATAAAATATTTTTTAAATAAGAACAAAATAGGTCGATGCACAAAATATATTCCTAAAGAAAATTTTGATATTTGATTAATACTATTTCGTATTCTCTCACTATTACAAAATTCATTCCTACGTAATAATTCAAATAATATTATTCCTGAAAATAAAACACCAATAAAATTATAATAAATTATATAACTAGAATGATGAAGATATCCAATCATTTGAAAAGACATCGTCGATAAAATACCTATTATCAAGCCTATTACCAAATACCTATTTTTAACATTATTTAATATTT
>CALWAM010000094.1 GCA_944373135.1 uncultured Bacilli bacterium
CAAGAAAACAAATCTAAAACCGAAATTGCAATTGAAGTAATGTTATTTATTATGAGAAGGCAAATGTTCATTGATGGTAATAAAAGAGTAGCAATGTTGTTTGCTAATAGAATTATGATTGATAATGGGTGTGGTATAATATCTATTAAACAAGAAAATCAAACTATGTTTTATGATAAACTTATTAAATATTATGAAACTGGAGATATGAAAGATTTAAAGCAATGGATATATGAAACTAGTATTGATGGGATGAATCTTAATTAACAATATTAATGAATGGGTATTAGATTAGTAAATAAAAATGAAAATTAATTTTTAGATATAATTTTATAAATTTTAATTAAAGTATCATTTAAAAGTAAAATAAATGTTTGAAAAATATATGCGCTTTTGGTATAATACTAACAGATTTATTAAAAAGGAGGAGAAAGACATGGGAAAAGCTAAAGCTGGTAATCGTAGTTATGTAGATTTAGTTTGTACGGAATGTAAAAGAGCTAATTATACTGTTAGTAAGAATAAAAAGAATACTCCAGAAAAGTTAGAAGTAAATAAATTCTGTGAATTTTGTAATAAACATACAATACATAGAGAGAAAAAATAGAAAGGAGATAACTTATGAATATTAATATTAATGATATTAAAAATGGAATGACAGTTATTATTGATGGAAATCTTTGTTTAATACAAGAATTTCAACATGTTAAACCTGGTAAAGGTCCAGCTTTTGTTAGAATTAAATTAAAAAATTTAAGAACTGGATCTACTGTTGAACAAACTTTCAATACTAATATAAAAATTGAAAGAGCACATGTTGATAAGAAAATGATGCAATATTTATATAATAATGGTAGCAATTATGTATTTATGGATACTAATACATATGAACAAATAGAAATTCCAGAAAATATATTAGAAGATGAAAAGAAATTTTTAAAAGAAAATTTAGAGATTCAAATTAATTTTTATAATGGGGAAATTATTGGAATAGAGTTGCCTGAAAAAATTGAATTTGAAGTTATTGAAACAACTGATGCAACTAAAGGTAATACAACTAATAATGCAATGAAAGATGCAACTATTGAAACTGGTTATACTATTAAGGTACCTTTATTTATTTCTCAAGGAGAAAAAATTATTGTTTCAACTAAAGATGGTAAATATTCTAGTAGAGCATAAGCTCTTTTTTTATGCAAGAATAAAGGAAATAAGATTTTTTTCGTTAATATATAGATGAAGGGTCAGAAAGGAGAATTAATGAAAAAAATCTTATTTATAGGTATATTAATAAGTTTTATTTTTATCGGGATAGGTGGTGTTAATGCAGAAAGTAAGTATACTTTTAGTGATACTAACTATGTTAGTGGGGTTTATATTTCTTTAGAAAATGATAATGATTATTGGGCAGGAGAAGCAAGAATCATTAAAAGGGAAGATGGAAAGATAATGTATTCTTTAAATCCCTTTTTAAAGCTTAATACTAATGGTGATTATAAAGAATATAATGATGATTTTAGTAATGTTTTAGGAATAACTCTAGAGCAATGGAAAAAAATTGAATTAATTATGTATTATGGATATGGTTATAGTAATCATAATGATGCAAAATGGTATATAATTACTCAGATGTTAATTTGGAAAACAGTTTATGAAGATGGAACTTTTAATTATACAGAAACAATATTTGGAAGGCCATGTGAAAAATTTAATGTTGAAGAACAAGAGATATTATCATTAGTTGAAAATCATGAAATAACACCATATTTTGGGAAAAAGAATTTCGAGGTAATGATTAATGATGAATTAGTTATAACAGATACAAGAGGAGTATTAACTAATTATGAGTTAAAAGAACAAATAGATTTAGCGGATATAAAAATTGATGGTAATAAATTAATTATAAAGGGATTAAAAAAAGGACAAAGTGACTTTTATTTAGTTAAAAAAGATGAATTAAATGATGATGATACTGTTGCTTATGTTAATGGAGTGAATCAAAGTTTAATAAGTTTAGGTGATATTGATGTAAGTAATATTTATCGGGAATTAAATATTAATGTTTTAGGAGGAACAGTTAGTATTGATATAACTAGAGGAGAAAGTTATCCTAATAAATGTAATAATAATGAAAAAACTATATATGGTTTATTTGATAAAGACAATAACTTAATAATGGAAATAGATGGTAGTTATGATAATATTAAGACTAGTAAGGAATTACCATATGGTATTTATTATGTTAAGCAGTTAAGTAATAGTTGTAATGATTTAAAAGATGAAACAGTGTATGAAGTTGAAATTTCTTCAAGAGTTAAAGATCCAGTTCTTCATCTAGAAGTTTTAGAATTTTATAAAGAATTATATATTAATTTAAAATATGGTAATAAACTTAAAGATAATTATTATAATTTTAAAGATGTGACATTTACAATAGATGAAGATGAGTATATAACTAATACCAAAGGTGAGATAAAAGTTAAATTAGGAATAGGTGAATATAAAATAAAGCAAGTTACGGGGAAAGATAATTATCAAATAAGTGCTGAGATGACAATCAAGGTAAAAGATGATGATGAAAAGCTTATTTATAATTTAATTAATGAAGAAAAATTAAATGATATTAAGGTAGTAGTTAAAGATGAAAATCAGTTTTTAGAAGGAATTAGAATAGGTTTATATAAAGGAACACAAAAAATTCAAGAATTAATAAGTAATAGCGAAGGAGAGGTATGTTTTAGTAATTTATCTTAC
>CALWAM010000095.1 GCA_944373135.1 uncultured Bacilli bacterium
TTTAAGTAAATTTTATTAGAATTAGTCGTATAGTTAATAAAACAATTAGTTTGTTTAGAGGCAAAACTACTTATTTCAATTCCCCATGATTTATAATCCCATGTTGCTGCTCCAGGATTAGTACAACTAACAGTAGCATTATGTCCCCCATCACTACGAGATACATAACCGCTACTACCATTTACAGTAGAAGAAACAACAATATCTCCAAATGCTCCTACTTTAGTATAAACAATATCTTGAATATTCCTTACTTGATATAATGCAAAAGAACTACCTATAGCTATTATAACTAATAAAGATATAATACCTATTAAAGTTTTCTTCTTATTACCATTTTGAATCTTATTTAATTCTTTCTCTGGATTAAATTTTCTTTTAAATATACTCATAAGAACTTCTCCTATTCTTAATAAAAGAATAACATAAAAATAAATTTAAGTAAATAAAAACAGTTGTTTTTAATAGCAACTGTTTTTTTTATAATAATTAACAATTAGGGGAATCTAATATAATAGTAACTGGCCCATCATTATGAATATTTACTTGCATATCAGCACCGAATATACCAGGATAGGTTTTAACATATTTATTTAGTTTTTGATTAAATAATTCATATAATTTAATAGCTTCGTGACCGTTTAAGGCTTTTATATAACTAGGGCGATGACCTTTTTTAGTATCCGCATATAAAGTAAATTGACTGATAGAAAGTATTTCTCCTTGCGTATCTAAGATACTCTTATTCATAATGTGGTTTTCATCATCAAATATTCGTAAATTAATTACTTTATTAACTAGATAATCAAGATCTTTTTCAGTATCATTTTGCGTAAAACCTACTAATAAAACTAAGCCATGATCTATCTTATTAATTAATTTATTATTAACACTGACACTACTTTCTTTACTTCTTTGAACGATAATACGCATTAGTTTAATTTCCTTTCAACATTTTTAATGTATTTTTGATTACTTAAATTAATTATTATTTGATCTAATTCTTCTTTATTTTTAACTTTTAAGGTCATTTCATATCTTGGAGAATTATTTATTTCTTTTGATTTAATTCCATCTATATGAACATTTTTACTAGTAATAAGAGCTATTATATTAGATAAATTGTCTTTACCGGGAATTAAATCAATAATTATAGTAGTAATATATAGCTTATCATTATTTTTTCCCCAAGAAACATTAATTAATCTATTTTCTTTATCTTTAGTGTTACTGCAATTTACACGATGAATGGTTATTCCTTCACCTTTAGTTATATAGCCGGTTATTTCATCTCCATAAACTGGGTTACAGCATTTAGCTAAATTAACTTTTATATCATCAGTACCAGCTACAATAATATCACTTTTATAATCTTCATTAAGTGGCTTAGATTCGCCAATTTTATTTAATAGCAAGTCTTTGAGATCTTTTTTATCTTGATATATTAAGTCATAAATATAGTTAGGAGTATGTCTTAAGGAACCAATAGATAAATAAATATCATCTAAATCATTAAGATGTAAATCTTTTTTAATTTTATTAATATTTTCTTCGGTTAATACTTCAGAAATGCTTTTTTTCCTTTTCCTAATTTCTTTTTCTAATAATGATTGACCTTTTAAAATATAATTTTCTTTTTCTTGTTTACTAAAATAAGCTTTTATTTTATTTTTAGCTTGCGGAGTTTTTACAATATTTAACCATTCTTTAGATGGTTTACTTTGAGGATTAGTCATTATTTTGACGATATCATCATCTTGTAATTCATGATCTAATGGAACTATGGAATCGTTTACTATCGCTCCGACCATTGTATCTCCTACTTTAGAATGAATACGATAGGCAAAATCTATAGGAGTTGAATGCTTAGGTAGCTCTACAACATCGCCTTTAGGGGTAAAGCAATAAATTGAATCTTGTAGTAATTCGTTATCCATAGTACTTACAAATTCTTGATCTGATTCATCTTTACTAGCATCAATTAAATTACGAAACATTTCTAGTTTTTGTTCTAAAATATTTTGAAATTTTCCTTTACCTTTTTCTTTATATGACCAATGAGATGCAATACCTTTCTCGGCTATTTCATCCATTTCGTATGTTCTTACTTGAACTTCAAATAAATGGCCATCTATTCCGAAAACGGTTGTATGTAAACTTTGATACATATTTTCTTTGGGCATAGCTATATAATCTTTGAATCTTTTAGGCATAGGACGAAATTTAGAATGGATTAAACCAATTGCTAAATAACAATCACTTACTTTCTCAACAAATACTCGTAAGGCTAAAATATCATAAATATTATTCCAAGTTTTGCCTTTTGACAGTTTTTGGTATATGCTATGAACGCTTTTAACTCTTCCCTTTATTTGAAAATTTATATTATGTTCAGTTAAGATATCACTAATACTATCTTTCATTTCAGATAACAATTCATTTAATTCTTCACGAGTAGCATCCAAATGATTAACAATATCTTGATATGCTTGAGGATTAGTATATCTTAAAGATAAGTCCTCTAATTCGCTTTTAATAGAATTTATCCCTAAACGATGTGCTATTGGTATTAAAACTGACATAGTTTCTTTGGCTTTGGCTTTTTGTTCTTTTTTATTTAAAGCCCAAATGGTACGCATATTATGAAGACGGTCAGCTAATTTAACAAATAAAACACGAACATCTTCACTCATTCC
>CALWAM010000096.1 GCA_944373135.1 uncultured Bacilli bacterium
AAACTCTCTAAAGCCTTATAAATAAAGGCTTTGGGAGTTTTTGCTCTTTAAAAACTGTCAAAGTCAGGATTATAACAATAAAAATTAAAAATTCAACTATATTTATTATAATAAATTAATTTTTTATTTACTTATATCATAAATTTAGATAGGGTGATAACGTTGAAAAAACTTTTTTCTTGTTTAGGCTTAATTACTTTTATTACTTTTAGTTTTTATATTACTGAAAAAATAGCTATTATGGCTCGTAATACTGACCCCATTTATTCTAAAATTAAAACATATAATATAAATAATACCTCATATGTTAATGCCATAGTAGATGGTAATACTGTAATACCAGGAATTAATGGCAAAGAACTTGATGAAATAAAAAGTTTAATGAATATCAAAAAATCAAATTATTTTGATGAAATGTTCTTAGTCTATAATCAAATTCCCCCAGAAATATCTTTAAAGGATAATTTAGATAAAGTTATAATTCAAGGAAATGCAAAGAAAAATAGTGTAAGTTTAATTTTATATTCAGATAATAATTTAAAATCATTTTTTAAAGATAATAATATTCCTATTAGTATTTTAATTAATAACGATTATGAACCACAAAAAAATGAAGAAATGATTAATAATGCTGATAAAAGTAATTATGATAAAATCGAAAAATACTTAGATAATAATGATTATAATACTAATATTTGTATAAGTACTTCCTATTGTCCTAATTATAAATATTTAGTTAAGCCAACACATACATTAACTAATAATAATATAATAGAAGTAAAAAATTCAATATTTAGTGGCAGCATAATTCTTATAAATAATAGTGCCCGTCAAGAAGATATAAATATTTTAATTCAAAAAATAAATTCTTTAAATTTATCAATCGTTAAATTAAGTGATTTGATTAGTGAATCAATATTATAGACATTGTAAAATTTATTTGGTATAATTCTATTAATTAGTGAAGAAAGAATTTACAACTCTGGAGCTAAATCGTAACTCGCGTTAAGAGCTAAAGTGTATGATAACTTCATAAAATAAGGTGGTACCACGGGAAATTCTCGTCCTTATACTTATGAAGTTTTTATTATAGAAAGAAGATGATTTAATGAAAAAAATGACTAATTGGGAAGAACTTAAGTGGAGAGGCCTTGTAAAAGACGTAGCTGGAGAAGATATTGAAGATAAAATAAATAATGACCATATTACATTTTACTGGGGAACTGATCCAACTGCTGATAGTTTACATTTAGGACACTATAGTTCCTTAGTAACGGCGAAAAGATTAATGAAAATGGGCCATAATCCAATATTATTATGCGGTGGAGCAACAGGAAGAATAGGTGATCCTCGTCCTACTAGCGAAAGAGAAATAATTAGTATTGAAACTTTAAATAAAAATATTGAAAGTATTAGAAAACAAATTGATAAAATATTTGCTTCCAAAGCTAAAATAGTTAATAATTATGATTGGTTTAAAGGTTATGAATTCCTTGATTTTTTAAGAGATGTAGGTAAGTATATAAATATTAATTATATGTTAGATAAAGATATAATTAATCGTCGCTTAGAAACCGGTATAACCTATGCTGAATTTAGTTATATGTTAATACAAGGCTATGACTTTTTAAAAATGTATGAAACAATGAACTGCACTATGCAAGTAGAAGGTTCCGATCAATGGGGTAATATTACTACTGGAATAGATTTAATAAAAAAAATAAATGGTGGCGAAGCATATGCCTTTACTATGCCATTAATATTAGATGCTAATGGTAAAAAGTTTGGAAAAAGTGAAGGAAATGCCTTATGGTTAGATATAAATAAAACTAGTAGTTATGAGTTATATCAATATTTAATCAATACTGATGATCAAAAAATACTAGAATATTTAAAAGTATTTACGTTTTTAGAACCAGAAGAAATTGAAAATCTAATGGCAGAACATACGAAGGAGCCACACTTACGCAAAGCTCAAAAAATGCTCGCTAAATGCATTATAACTGATTTACATTCTGCTGAAGAATATGAAAGAGCCAAGAATATTAGCGAAGCATTATTTAGTGGCAGTATTCAAAGTTTAAAAACTGAAGATATTTTAATTGGTCTTAAAATGGTTCCTTCTTTCAAATTAAATTCCGATATTAAACTAATAGATTTATTAGTAAATAATAGTATATGTTCAAGTAAAAGAGAAGCTAGAGAAATGCTAACTTCAAACGCTATTACAATTAATGGTAAAATATATAATGATGAAAATAGTATTATTACTAAAAAAATAGCTATAGATGAACAACTATTAGTAATTAGAAAAGGTAAAAAGAAATATTATTTAGGTGTATTTTAGCCCAATCTAAAGATAAAACTCCTTCATATTATAAAATGAAAGGAGTTTTCTTATGTACCCAAATAATTATCGCTACAATCCAAATGGTGACCGTTTTGTATTTCCATTTTTAGTCGGAGCTTTAACAGGTGGAGCTGCTGTTGGTTTAACAAGACCTCGTCCAATAATAAGTTATCCATACTATCCTAGACCTTATTATGGACCATCTTATTATCCTTACTATCCATATTACTAATCACTCCTAGTAATATAAAGTAAGTGATTAAATTACTTCCTCCATATGATAAAAACGGAAGAGGAATTCCCATAATTGGAACT
>CALWAM010000097.1 GCA_944373135.1 uncultured Bacilli bacterium
GTAATGCTCTCATTTAGTTCATCTGTTGGAATATCAACAGTTGGTTTATCAATTATTTTCACTAATGTTTTTTTATCTTCTGATAAACTCCATCCGTCCATACCATTAATAACTTCATTAGCAGAAACTGTAATAACTACTTGTTTCTTCTCTTCTTCTTCAGTTATATAAGTAACACTAGCAGTTGCCACAGGTGCATCTCTATCTATTGAATCAATAATTATAGTTGCAACATAATATTTACTATTAGTTACAAATTCAACTAATTCATAATCTACATTTTCTGTATAAACCTTATAATATCTATAATCTTCTTGATATTCAGTATCTAGTGCCCATCCTTCTGGAACTTCTAATACTTCTTCTTCTGTTGTAACATATGCTGTTACGTTTTGAGTATCTGGATCTTCTTGATAAGTTACAAATAAATCATTTAATTCCATATCAATTTTAACTTCTATTGTTCCAGCATTTCCTTCTAGATCTTCATATTGAACTATTTCAGTTACAGATTCACTATAAATTTTTTCATATTTATATAGTTCATCTTCTACTATTTCTATCCAACTATCATCATTAATTATCAATTGTTTTAATGATGTGATAGTAGCTTTTACTTTATTTGCTACTAGATTTTCAATTGTTAATTTTGGTGAATAACTAACATTATGATCAATAAAATCAATAACGATAGTAACGTCAACTGGATTTCCAGCTAAATCTTTTACTTCAAATGTAGTTGTAATATTTTCACTAAATTCTTTTGTTAATGTTAATTTATCTTCTAATAATGTCCATCCTTCTAATTCTTGCAATGCTTCATTAGAAGTAATTGTTACTAATACATCTTCACTAGTTAATTCCTCACTATTAGGTGTATAAGTCACTTCTACTGTTGGAGCAACATTATCTATTACAAAAGTATATGAATTAATATTTCCTGCTTTATCTGATGCAACTATTTGATAAGTTCCATCTTCTGTTATATTAGTAACTCCATTAACAAAACTATATTCTACACCATCTTTAGTTAATAAAATGTCTAAAAGATTATCATCACCTACTTCAATTACTACTCCACTATTATAATATGCTTTATCTTCTACTCCTAAAATAGTAGGAACACTTTTATCAAGTACAAATGACACAGTAATACTCTTACCATTTGTTTTATCCTCAGTCACTACTAAAGTATACTCACCATCTTCAGTTATTGGTTTACTAGCATCATAAATAACACCATTCAACTCAACAATATATGGACTATACTCAGTAATATCTAACAATATATCACTATTATAGTATTCTCCATCTACAACATTATTAATAATTGGTTCTACAGTATCATTAACTGTGATAACTAAATCTTTAGTCTCTACCTTACCATCTTTAAAACTTATTGTATAAGTAATTAAATATTCACCAATTTTAGTTGTATCAAAACTACTAACAGTTACATATTCCTCTTCTATATTACTTCTAAATTTATAAGTAATAAGCGCTTCTACTTTAGTCCCATTATCATCTACCGTTACTGTAGGTAAAGACATAACTGTACCTGCTTCTACTAAAGTAGGAACATCTTTTAAACTCTTCCAAATATCAACAGGATTCTCTTCAGTATTATTAGGTACAGGTGTTGGTTGATAATTAGTAGTTGTATCACTAGTTGTTTCTTCTTCGTTTGGCAATTCTTCTTCTTCATCATCGTTATCATTTTCTTCATCCTGTGGTTCTTCTATATTTAGACTATCATCTTTCTTTTTTTCCAGACTTCTAACATAAGCAAAACCACCAATTAAAAGTGCCAAAATCAAAGCAACTATAACTATTTTCTTACCTTCACCAGAATCTTCGTAGTCACTATCTTTAATCATATCCTCCTCTTTGATTACTTGCTGTTTCTTTTTTGGTTCATTATTTTTTTTCTTTTTATCATCTTTATCCATAGTACTTCCCCCTCGACTATTATCATTACTGTAATTTCATTCTAGCAACGTCTTATTTATAAGTCAATACACTTTACACAAACTTTACAAAAAATGTATTTTAATGTCGAAAGTAATTGGATAATTCTTCTTTTTCACTTCTTGTTTTTCCTTTTCTAAAGATAACATGTTTATAATCTCTTGACATATACTGTAAATCACTTATTACCTTTATTTTCGGGAATTTATAATCATTTAAATGTCGTTCTAATAAAAATTTATTAAAATAAAATCGTTCTTTTTTTAACTCATTTGTCAATTTACAAATTATTAAAATAACAATCAAAAATAAACTTAAAGAAACATTAATATTTTTGAAAATAAAAAAATAACTAATTACCACAATACACATATAGGAAATCAAAATAGTTAGGCGAAAACTTTTTCTAAATGATACAAAATAATTAATAATAATATTTAAAAGTTTACCACCATCTAGTGGATAAATTGGTAATAAATTAAAAAAAAGAATTGAATAATGATAATTCTTAAACAAAGATAATTCATTTATTGTTAAAAAATTAGATATTAATAAATAATAAACAGTTTGAAAAATGGGCCCCATTATCATTATTAGTAACTCTTCTTTCTTAGGTCTATTTAAATCATCATTGAATTTAGTATATCCTCCATA
>CALWAM010000098.1 GCA_944373135.1 uncultured Bacilli bacterium
CCTACACTAATAATGGAATACTCTGGATTTATCTCATTTATAAATTCAATACTTGAACTTGTCCTACTTCCATGATGACCAACTTTTAAAATATCTATATCAGTTAATCTATATTTTTCTAAAATAGCTTTTTCTTTTTTTACGCCTGCATCTCCCATAAATAGTATCTTTATATTTTCTATTTCGGTGTATATAACAGAACTATTTTCATTTTCATCATTAAAATCTTTTGTGTTTAAAAAATATAATTTTTTATTGCCTAAATTTAAACTTTCTATATTTTGATAATAATTAATATTTTCATTATTCAATATTTTAATTAATTCTAATTCTAAATCATTATAATCACCAATATTAAATATCACATTATCAACTTTAAATTCATTGATTAAATTTATACTTTCTCCCATATGATCATAGTCACCATGGGAAAGAATTAAAATATCTATTTTGTTAATATTAATACTTTTTAAAAATGTTATTATATTATCGCTGATATGATAATTATTATTTCTAACCATCCATTTTTCTTCAGAATAAGGTATTTTTCCGCCAGTATCTATTAATATTGCTTCTTTTTGATGGGGCGTTACAATTAATATGCTATCTCCTTGGCCGACATCGATAAAATAAAGATAATAAGAATTATCTATTATAGGAGCTATTTTTACTGTTATCAAAAAAATAATCAGTCCTAAAAGGTATTTTATGTTATGAAATATGGTAAACATTAATAAAAATGCGTAATATAAAATTAAATACAAAATATTAGTAAAAGGAATTATTATTTTTAAGATAATGATATTTGATAATAGATTGTTTATATATTCTAAAAATGATATAAAAACAGTGTTAATCGGTTCAATTATCGGTATTATTAAAGATATTAGTGATAAAGGATAAATAAAGAAGGAAACTAATGGAACAATCAATAAATTTGCAAATATGCTAAGTAAATTTACTTCATAAAAATTATATAAGGTTATAGGTGTGCTAAATAATAATGCGATAAGACTTATTTTAATTAATCTACTAAAATAATTGCCTTTACTTATATAAGAAGAATAAAGAATTAATCCTAATGTCGTAATGAAAGAATATTGAAATCCTATATCGTAAATATAGAAAGGATTAATCAAAGTAATTATAATAAATGTATATATTAGAATCTTAATAGTGTTTATTTTTAATGATAATAACTTGTTAAAAGTAATTAAAACAAAAAATATATAAGCTCTTAATAATGAAGCAGGAAACGAAGCTAGTCCTCCATAAATACCTAAAAAAATTATGAGAAATAAATACCTATTTTTCTCAGTTATTTTTAACTTTCTTAAAACAAATAAAATCATCGCGGCAAATAAGTTAATATGCATACCAGATATGGCAAATAAGTGAGATATACCATTACTTTGAAAGTTTGCGTACGTATCTGCATCTAAGTTGTTTTTGATACCTAGTATTAATGTATTTAAATAGTCATTATTATCACGATGATTTATTAAATTTACTAGATAATTTTTTAATTTGTAAAAATTATTTTGATTGTTACTGATAATTATTTCATTAGCATTTAAAATATAATAAATTTTTTGATTATATAAATACTTTTCATAATTAAAAGTATTAGGAATTGTATTTTGCCTAGGTGTAGTTAAATTCCCTTCAATAATTAAAGTGCTACCGTATTTTAAATTTTCTAAAAAATAATCTTTTTCTTCTTTTTCTTTGAAGTAGTATGATACTTTTAATTTTTCTTTAGCTTTAATTATGGCAGAAAGATAATTTCCATCTATTTTATAAGATATGACATATCCTATAAACGAAGTTTCATTTGGTGAATATATACTTTTATGATTTATAACAATAGTTGAAAATATTATATATATTAAAGTAAGTATCAATAATATAAATACAAATATATTAGATTGTAATGCTGTCTTTAATCTTTGCAAAAGTACTTTCTCCAATACCGCTGACAAGCATTATATCCTCTACTTTGGTGAATCTATTTTTTTGACGATATTCGATTATAGCAAGAGCTTTGCTTTCACCGATTCCAGTTAAAGACATTAGTTCTTCTTTTGTCCCTTTATTTAGAGATACTTTATTGCTCTTAGATATTAAATTTTTACTTTCATTATTAGCTTTAGAGTCAACAATAATAATCATTGATTCAGTTAACTTTTCACTTAAATTAATATTACTTGTATCACCATCTTTAGTTAATCCACCTGCTAAATTTATGGCATCTAAAACTATCATGTCACTATCTACTTCATATACTCCAGGATTAACGACTTCACCTTTTATATCTATTTTAAATTTAGATGATGATTCTTCATTTTTCATAATCGGTTGATTAGTTAAAGACTCTTCAATATGTTTGGTATCGCTTGGGTTAATTAATAATATTATTAATAAAACAGTAATTATAATGGGAATTATGATGTAATACCATTTTAAATTAAAAAAAATAGATAATATTTTTTCTTTCATAAGTATCCTTTCTAGGCCCTTCATTTATAATATTATCTATTTTTTCTTAATATCCTTTTAATTTATAAATTTTTTAATTTCTTTCG
>CALWAM010000099.1 GCA_944373135.1 uncultured Bacilli bacterium
CTAAGAATATTGATAATGTTGCAATAATAGTACCTTCAACAAATGTACTTTTTTTCATTTTAAACCACTCATTTACTTTCATACATAACAAGTGCACTAAAACAGTATATTTGATCTTCACCTGATACTGCAATTGCCACCTGATACTTAATATCAATTATATCACAAGAACTTGAACTTATAAAATCATTAATTACTTTTTCTAAATCTTTTTCATGGTTCTCATCAAATAGTTTAACTCGCACTATCTTCACCTCAAAACCAAAATATCATACATACTTGTCAATTATTGTCAAAAAAATAAGAATAAACTTAATTATTCTTATTTTACAACAATATTGACAATCTTATTTGGTACCACAATAACTTTAACAATTTCTTTATTATCTGTATATCTTTTAATCTTTTCATCTTCTAAAGCTAACTTCTCTAATGTCTCTTTATCAGCATCTACACCAACACTAATAGTACTTCTTAATTTACCATTAATTGATATAGCAATATTCACTTCATCACTAATTAACTTAGTTTCATCATATACAGGCCATGACTCATAAGCAATAGTATTATCATGTCCTAATATACTCCATATTTCTTCTCCTATATGCGGAGTAATACAACTTAACATCTTAATAAATCCTTCAGCATATTCTTTAGGACATTTACCTACTTTATAACATTCATTTACGAATATCATAAATTGACTTATAGCTGTATTATAACTTAAATTTTCAAAATCATTAGTTACTTTTTTAACCATTAAATGATAAGCTTTAGTTAACTTTCTATCATCTTCTCCAATATTATCTAAATTAGTAAAGAACCGCCATACTCTATCCAAGAATCTTTTAGCACCTTCTACCCCACTTTGACTCCAAGGCTTAGACGCTTCAATAGGTCCCATAAACATTTCATATAATCTTAAAGTATCAGCCCCATATTTCTTACATATATCCATTGGATCAATAGCATATTCTGGATATCTTTTACCCATCTTAATACCATTAGCTCCCAAAATCATACCTTGATGAACTAATTTTTTAAATGGTTCTTCCGTAAAAGCTAAGCCTTTATCATACAAAAATCTATTCCATATTCTTGAATATAATAAATGTCCAACAGCATGCTCAGGTCCTCCCATATATAAATCTACTGGCATCCAGTGTTTAGCTAATTCTGGATTACAAAATACGTTGTCATTATTTGGATCGATATATCTTAAATAATACCAACTAGATCCCGCACTACCTGGCATTGTAGAAGTTTCCCTAACTCCTTTAATACCATGATAATCATACTTTTTCCATTCTATAGCATTTTCAAGTGGAGCTTTTCCTCCATGACTTTTATAATCTTCCAACACCGGTAATACTAGAGGTAATTCGTTATCATCTAGTAATATATCTTGTCCGTTTTCTAAATGCACAATAGGTACTGGTTCTCCCCAATATCTTTGTCTTGCAAATATCCATTCTCTAAAGCGATAATTGACTTTCTTCTCTCCTATATTATTATCTTCAAGATACTTAATCATCTTATTAATAGCATCTTCTTTATTTAAACCATCTAAGAATCCCGAATTAATATGAATACCATCACCGACAAATGCTTTATCATTATTTCCCCCGCTTAATACTGGAATAATAGGTAAATTATACTTTTTGGCAAATTCATAATCTCTTTCATCATGAGCCGGTACAGCCATAATAGCACCCGTACCATAACTACTTAAAACATAGTCACTAATATATATTGGTATTTCTTTATTATTAACTGGATTAATAGCATAAGCTCCAATAAATACTCCAGTTTTATCTTTATTTAATTCTGTTCTTTCTAAATCGCTTTTACTAGCACATTTTAATTTATATTGTTTAACTTCTTCTTTTTTATCATCACTAGTTATTTTATCTACTAATTCATGTTCTGGAGCTAAAACACAATAAGTTGCACCAAATAAAGTATCACATCTGGTTGTAAACACAACAAATTCATAATCAGTATTGCTAACTTTAAATTTAACTTGTGCTCCAATTGATTTACCAATCCAATTTCTTTGCATTTCTTTAGTTGACTCTGGCCAATCAACCGTATCTAAACCACTTAATAATTTTTCAGCAAAAACAACTTGATCAATACATAATTGTTTCATATTCTTTCTAACAACTGGATATCCCCCTCGTTCCGATTTACCATCAATGACTTCATCATTAGATAATACTGTTCCTAACTCTTCACACCAATTAACTGGCATATCAATATATTTAGCATATCCATCTTCATATAATTTCTTAAATATCCATTGAGTCCATTTATAAAACTTTGGATCGCTAGTCATAACCATCTTAGACCAATCATAATCAAAACCTAAACTTTTTAATTGTTCACTAAAATAATTAACATTCTTTTCTGTAAATATTCCTGGATGATTACCAGTTTGAACAGCATATTGTTCAGCTGGCAATCCAAATGAATCATACCCCATTGGATGCAACACATTAAATCCTTGCATTCTTTTCATTCTTGACATTATATCAGT
>CALWAM010000100.1 GCA_944373135.1 uncultured Bacilli bacterium
AGATATTAATAATAGGTTGTATTATAGGTATTATAAGTATTAGTATGATTTTAAATAAATCATATAATACTTATAAAAAGATTAATATAGGTGATAATACAGTTAATATAGCTTTAAGTTTAGATGGTAGTAGTATTAGTGATATACCTAGTAAAGGTAATTATAGTGTTGATGTTAGTTGTGAGAATGCTACTGGTAAATGGGATTATAATAATTGGAAGTTATTAGTTAATAATATTAAGAATGCTAATATAGTTTGTTCTTTAGATTTTACAAGTGTTAATCCAGCAGATAATTATTTAAATAATAAAGTAACTAGTTTAGTAGGTAATGGGGAAGTGTTTAATGAAAATGGTATTCGTTATGAAGGAATGAATCCTAATAACTATGTTTGGTTTAATAATGAATTATGGCGAATTATTGGCGTGTTTGATGATACTACTCATGGTGTAACGGGAGAATCTTTAGTTAAAATTATAAGAGATGAATCACTAGGCGTACTTGCTTGGGATAAATCTCAAAAAAATAACTGGGCGACTTCATCTTTAATGAATTTACTTAATGGAGCTTATTTAAATCAAGAAGATGGAACTAATGGGGATTATTGTTATGGATTTACTATATATGCTAAAGCTCATTGTGATTATCGTGAAAAAGGAATAAGTGATGAATACCGTAATATGATTGAAACAAAAGTAGTATGGAAGTTAGGAGGTATAGCATCCTATGGAAATACAGCATTATCATTTTATAAAGCAGAGCGAGGAACAACAGTATATAACGGGAATGCTACTGTATGGCCAAATAGTAGTGGAGCATCATATCCAATTGGTCTTATGTATATGAGTGATTTTGGCTATGCTGCACCTAGTTCTTATTGTGCTAGAACAACTAATTTAAGTCCATATTCTGGTGTTTGTACTTTTAATAATTGGTTATATAATGGAGGAACTGGGTGGACATTGACGCATAACTTGTCCAACTCAACTAATGGGTTTCCCATCAGCTCTTTTGGCAATGCGAGCAATAGCAATGTGGGCTCTGGGAGTGACACTCGGCCAGTCTTATATCTGAAGTCTAGTGCGTGGGTGATAAGTGGAGATGGAAGCGAAGCGACCCCGTATATCCTTGGGGCGTGAGAATGCGCCGCTGGAGCAGGGATGGCTCCCGGCGCCTTTTTTTGTTATAATATAAATGGAGTAGGTGGTAAGATGTTAAATATAGGAAGTCATGTATCATATAGTAAGAATGGGTTATTAGGATCAGTAGAAGAAGCATTAAGTTATGGAAGTAATGCTTTTATGTTTTATACTGGGGCTCCTACTAATACGATAAGAAGAGATATTGATATAGATATAATTAATAAAGCTAAGGAGTTAATGATAAATAATAATATTGATATTAATAAAGTTATATGTCATGCTCCATATATAGTTAATTTAGCTAGTAAAAGTAGTATAGATAAATGGGAGTTTAGTTGTAACTTCATAAGAGAAGAATTAAATAGATGTGAAGTATTAGGTATTAAGTATATGGTATTACATCCCGGTAGTGCAGTTAATATTAGTAAAGAAGAAGGACTTAATAATATTATTGAAGCTTTAAATAAAATTATTAAGAGTGATGATAAGTGTATGATCTTACTAGAAACCATGGCTGGTAAGGGAAGTGAATGTAATACTACTTTAGAAGAATTAAAATATATTATTGATAATGTAAGTAATGTTGGTGTATGTTTAGATACATGTCATTTAAATGATTCGGGTGTAGATATAAGTAAGTTTGATGAATACTTAGATTTATTTGATAAAATGGTAGGGATAGATAAAATTAAATGTGTTCATATTAATGATAGTAAGAATGTTATTGGTGCTCATAAAGATAGACATGAAAATATTGGCTTTGGAACAATTGGTTTTAATAACTTATTAAATGTTATCTATAATAAGAGATTAGAAGGAGTACCGATGATCTTAGAAACACCATATATTGGAGATTATGATGGTGATAAGAATCGTTTATATCCGCCATATAAGTTTGAAATAGAAATGATTAGAAATAAAGAATTTGATAATGATGTATTAAATAAAATAAGAAAGCATTATAAATAACTTTCTTATAAGTATTTATGTTGATACTCTAAGACTAGTTTTTTAATCTTAGGAAAGTTATCAGGAGTATAGTAAGAAGAATATTTATCAATATTAAAACTATTAGGATTGGTAAGAATAAATTGCCAATTCTTTTTTATGAAAGAATAAGTAAAGTTTAATTCATCATTATTTAGAGTAATATTATTTTTAAGAGCAAAGTTATTAATATCTTCGATAGTTAATTTATTAATATATCTTTCTATTAGATAATGCATTATAATCACCTAGTATATTGTATGAATAAGTATAGATAGATAATACTAATAATGGTGGTATTATGAAAAAAATTATCATAATTATGATTAGTATTATTTTATTATTATTTAGTTATCGAATTATAGATTTAAGATATATTAATTATGATAAATATCAAGAATTAT
>CALWAM010000101.1 GCA_944373135.1 uncultured Bacilli bacterium
ATAAAGAATGATAGTATTGTCGATTATATTATGTTAAAAGAATATGATAATAATTTTATTGGGGGAATTATCGATTGCGGTATAAGTTATGTTATAACATATGGGGATATATCGACCGGAGAATTTTTTGTAGAAGAAATTAAACATAATGTTGTAAAATTAAAAGAAGAAATATTAAAATTAAATTTAAAAGAAGTTGTTGTAGCTGATTTAGAATTATATAATAATATAAAAGATTTAATTGATAAATATGGTTTATTAGTAAGCATAAGCTATGAGTATTTAAATGATGTTTCTGAATCACTTTTTAATAGTATTACAAATCCTAATTATAAAGAAGGAATTAAGCATTTATGGTATTATTTGAGTGTTAAGCAATTAAAAGATTTATCTCATATCAAAGAAATAAAAATTATTAATAACAATTATTACTTACAAATGGATATTCATACTGTTAAAAATTTAGAATTAACTGAAACTATTCGGCTTAATGATCGCCAATATAGTTTAATTTGGTTATTAGATAAGACAAAAACTGCAATGGGGAGTAGAAAACTTAAAAACTGGATTTTAGCACCAATTTTAGATATGGATGAATTAAATAAAAGATATGATAAAATAGATATTATAAATAAACATTATATTGAAAGAGAAAAAATAAGAGAGTATTTAGACCAAGTATATGATTTAGAAAGATTATGTAGTAAGATTGGCAATGGAAATATAAATGCTCGAGATTTATTACAAATTCTTAATAGTTTGTTGTATATTCCTAAAATAAATGCAATATTAAAAGTATTTAATTTTGACTATGAAATAAAAGAATTACCAATTTTAGTAGAATTATTATCAAATTCATTAGCTGATAATCCCCCAATTTCATTAAAAGAAGGAGGATTAATTAAGTCTGGATTTAATAAAGAATTAGATGAATTAAAAGATATCAGAAGTGGGGGAAAAAGTTTTATTGCTTCATTAGAAGAAAAAATTAAAAATGATACTGGTATTAAAAATTTAAAAGTTGGATATACAAAAGTTTTTGGTTATTATATAGAAGTAAGTAAAGGTCAAACTGATTTAGTTAAAGATGAATATGGTTGGGAGCGGAGACAAACTTTATCTAACTGTGAAAGATATACATCAAAAGAGTTGAAAGAAAAAGAAGCCTTGGTCTTGAATGCTGAGGAAAAAATAATTGATCTTGAATACCAATTATTTAATGAAATTAAAGATAAGGTTAAGGGGTATATAACAACTTTAATTAATAATGCGAGATTAATAGCTGAAATTGATGTATTAGTAAGTTTAGCAGTAGTAGCAGAAGAGAATAATTATGTTAGGCCAGTATTAAATTTAGATGGTGTTATTGAAATAAAAGAAGGAAGACATCCAGTAGTAGAAAAAGTAAGTAAAGATTTATATGTGGCTAATGATGTTTTTATGGATGGTAATATTAATACTTTATTAATAACTGGACCAAACATGAGTGGTAAAAGCACATATATGCGCCAATTGGCAATTATAATAATTATGGCACAAATTGGTTCCTTTGTTCCGGCTTTAAGTGCTAATCTAACTATTATTGATAAAATTTTTACTAGGATTGGGGCTAGTGATGATTTGGTTGGTGGCGAATCAACATTTATGGTGGAAATGAAAGAAGCCCAAAATGCTTTGATTAATGCTACTAAGCATAGTTTAGTTTTATTTGACGAATTAGGTAGAGGAACAAGCACCTATGATGGAATGAGTTTAGCTGGAGCGATATTAAGGTACATTACTAATATTGGTTGTAAGACATTATTTAGTACTCATTATCATGAGTTAACAAGTTTAGTTAGTGATGATACAAGAATTAAAAATATTCACGTTGAAGCTAAAGAAGTAAATGATGAAGTAATTTTCTTACATAAAATTGTTGATGGCCCAATAGATAAAAGTTATGGTATTCATGTAGCTAAACTTTCGGGCATGCCCCAAGAAGTTTTAGATGATGCTAAAACATTATTGAAAATGTTTGAAAAAAAGACCGATGTTATAGAACAAGGAGAACAAATTAAATTTGACTTCGATGAAAAAAAAGTGTATAATTCTGATTTGATTGAGGAAATTAAAGAAATAAACATTGATAACTTAACGCCTTTAAATGCACTTAATTATTTAAGTACTTTAAAGGAAAAATTAGGGGGTAATAAAAATGTTAAATGAATTTGATTTAGAGCGTTATCATATATTATTAGGTGAAGTAGAAGATTTGAATAATAATGCTCAAAGGGTAAATTTTCAAATGGTAAAACAATCTTTTGGGGAAAGTATCAAAAAAATATCTAAAAATGAATTAAATTCTCAGTTAGCACAAATTTATGTAGATAGAAAACATGTTTATGAAAAGTTAGCTAAAGAGGCCGATAAACTTGATATTGTTCCTACATGTGTTGTAAAAAAAATATCTTATGTGAATGATGATTTTGCTGAAAAATTAATTGAAAAATATCATGTAAATAGTTTACCTTTT
>CALWAM010000102.1 GCA_944373135.1 uncultured Bacilli bacterium
TTGTTTAATAACTCAATTATAAGGCTTAAGTCCTTTTTTATATATAGAAATGTTTCACATCTATTGTATAACTACACTTGTTATTTGTAATATAAAAAAATAGTATTGGAAATTTTAATTTTATATGATATAATTCTTATAATAGGAGAGATGATTTATGGAAGAAAAAAAAGAAGGTTTAAGTAATCGTGGTTATTATACTATGTTAGCTGTTTTATCAGTAATTTTTGTAATTACGGTTATATTTGCGGTTTTTATGGGAATTAAATATTACGAAGCTACTCATGGGACAAAAGAAATAGGTAATACACAATATATTGATATTAAGTAATGGTGTTAAAAGTTTTTAACAAACTGTAATTAAATTTCTTGACTTTAATATAGTATTAATGTTATATTATTTATGATTTTTAAATTGTGGTTCTATTTAGGTAGAACCTAATTTAAATAAGTATTCGATACACCAGGATGTGTGTATATGGAGGGAGGATATTATGCCAACAGTTAATCAACTTGTTCGTAAAAATAGAAAAGCTAAAACTCGTAAGAGTAAGAGCCCAGTATTAAATGTCGGTTATAATACAATGGAAAGAAAGGAAACTGCAACTTTTAGTCCACAAAAACGTGGGGTTTGTACTCGTGTAGGTACTAAAACACCTAAGAAGCCAAACTCAGCATTAAGAAAATTTGCTCGTGTACGTTTATCAAATGGACGTGAAGTTGATACTTATATTCCAGGTGAAGGACACAACTTACAAGAACATAGCGTTGTACTAGTTCGTGGTGGACGTGTTAAGGATTTAATCGGTGTTCGTTATCATATTGTACGTGGTACATTAGATACACAAGGCGTTAATAATCGTAAACAAGGTCGTAGTAAATATGGTACTAAGAGACCTAAGAAATAAAAATTGAAAGGAGAATAAATATGCGTAAAAGACGTGCTGTTAAAAGAGACGTTTTACCAGATCCTATTTATAATTCAAAAGTAGTTACTAAATTGGTAAATGGTATCATGTTAGACGGAAAAAGAGGAACTGCACAAAAGATTTTATATGAGGCTTTTGATATTATTAAAGCTCAAACTAATAGAGAACCTATGGATGTTTATAATGAAGCTTTAGAAAATATTAAGCCGGCTCTTGAAGTTAAATCTCGTCGTGTTGGTGGAAGTAATGTTCAAGTACCAATCGAAGTTAATCCAGATAGAGCACAAACTCTAGCTTTAAGATGGTTAGTTAATTATGCTAGACTAAGAAATGGAAAAAGTATGGCTATTAATTTAGCTAATGAAATTATGGATGCAGCAAAAGGTGTTGGTGGAGCTGTTAAAAAGCGTGAGGATACTCATAAAATGGCTGAAGCTAACAAAGCATTTGCTCATTATAGATGGTAGGGTATTATGGCAAGAGATGTTACTATTGATAAAATAAGAAATATTGGTATTATGGCCCACATAGATGCCGGTAAAACAACAACTACGGAAAGAATTTTATTCTTGACTGGTATTACACACCGTATTGGGGAAACTCATGAAGGTGAGAGCCAAATGGACTGGATGGATCAAGAAAAAGAAAGAGGTATTACAATTACTAGTGCGGCAACTACTGCTCATTGGAATGGATATCGTTTAAATATTATTGATACTCCAGGTCACGTAGACTTTACTATTGAAGTTCAACGTTCACTTCGTGTTCTTGATGGAGCTATTGCTCTTATAGATGCTCAAGCAGGTGTTGAACCACAAACTGAAACTGTTTGGAGACAAGCTAATGAATATAAAGTTCCTAGAATGATTTGTGCTAATAAAATGTGTAAAATGGGAGCTGATTATTACTACAGTTTAAAAACTATTAAGGATCGTTTAGGTGCTAATGCTGCTCCTATTATGTTACCTATTGGAGCTGAATCTGATTTTATTGGTTATATTGATTTGGTTACAATGAAAGCTTATGAATATGATGGAACTGAGCAACAATTAGTTAAAGAAATTGCTATACCTGAAGACATGAAGGATAAAGCTGAAGAATATAGAGCTAAGTTAATTGAAGCCGTTGCTGATTTTGACGAAGAATTAATGATGACTTATTTAGATGGTGGAGAAATTACAGTTCCTGCTCTTAAGTCAGCTATAAGAAAAGCAACTCTATCAGTTGGATTCTTCCCAGTATTATGTGCTGATGCCTTAGATAATAAGGGGACTAGAGCACTTCTTGATGCTGTAGTTGATTATTTACCAGCACCAACAGATGTTGAAGCTATTGATTGTATTGATAAGAATGGAAATGACGTTAAACGTCATCCAAGTGATAGTGAGCCATTTACTGCTTTAGCATTTAAGATTATGACAGATCCATTTGTAGGTAGATTATCATTCTTTAGAGTTTATTCTGGAGTACTAAAAAGTGGAAGTTATGTTCTAAATAGTACTAAGGGAGAAAAAGAAAGAATTGGTCGTATCTTACAAATGCATGCTAATCAAAGAAAAGAAATTACTGAAGTTTATACAGGAGAGATTGCTGCTGCTGTAGGTCTTAAAAATACAACTACAGCTGATACATTATGTGATGAAAAAAATTCATGTATTATGAAAGGTATGGAATTCCCTGCTCCAGTTATTGATATTGCTATTGAACCTAAATCTAAAAATGACCAAGATAAGATGGCTTTAGCACTTCAAAAGTTAGTAGAAGAAGATCCTACTTTAAGAGTTAAAACTGATCACGAAACTGGTCAAACAGTATTATCAGGTATGGGAGAATTACATCTAGATATTATTATTGATCGTATGCGTCGTGAATTTAATGTTGAATGTAATAGTGGAAAACCTCAAGTTGCTTATCGTGAAACTATTACTCAAGCTGCTGAATGTGAAGGTAAATACATTAAACAATCTGGTGGACGTGGTCAATATGGACATGTATGGATTAAGTTTGAACCTAATCCAGATAAAGGTTATGAGTTTGTAGATGCTGTTGTTGGTGGTGTTGTTCCTAGAGAATACATTCCAGTAACGGATAAAGGCTTACAAGAAGCTATGGCTGGTGGTATTATTGCTGGATATCCAGTAGTTGATGTTAAAGCAACATTATTTGATGGATCATACCATGATGTCGATTCATCAGAAATGGCATTTAAAATTGCTGCTAGTTTAGCTTTAAAGGAAGCTAAGAATAAATGTAAACCTGTTTTACTTGAACCTATAATGAAAGTTGATGTTGTTGTTCCTGATGAATATATGGGTAATGTAATGGGAGATTTAACTAGTCGTAGAGGAAAACCACTAGGACAAGAATCTAGGGGAAATGCTTTACAAATTAGTGCAATGGTTCCACTTTCTGAAATGTTTGGATATGCTACTAGTTTAAGAAGTAATTCTCAAGGACGTGGAACATTTACAATGGTTTTAGATCATTATGAAGAAGTTCCTAAGTCAATCGCTGAAGAAATAATTAAGAAAAACAGCGTTAATTAAAAATAATACTTGAAATAAATTCAAGCATTAGATAAAATAAATATATAGAAATTAAGGAGGAAAATTATATGGCTAAAGAAAAATTTAACCGTAATAAAGAGCATTTAAATGTTGGTACTATTGGACACGTTGACCATGGTAAAACTACTTTAACTGCTGCTATTACTAAATATTTTGCTAAAGAGTTTGTTGATTATGCTCATATCGATAAAGCTCCAGAAGAAAGAGAAAGAGGTATTACAATTAATACAGCTCACGTAGAGTATGAAACTGAAAAACGTCATTATGCTCACGTTGATTGTCCAGGACATGCCGATTATGTTAAAAAC